>NZ_QOSA01000012.1:0-116082 GCF_008368795.1 Bacillus sp. BF2-3 | reverse complement strand
TTTTTGTAACTTTTTGTTTTTTTATGTCTTTCTTATTATAGATTAAAGAAATGATTTTATCCGGCTATTTGCCGGGCAGTAAGACCCCCACCTCAAAATTCAGCGAAAGCAAAGAAGTTATTAGAGGTATATGTAAGCTCTATATAGGAAGGAGAATTTTGAAATTCTATTGATAAACCAAGTAATTGTAATAGCCCTTATTTAGAATAATAATTTCAAAATCAATAAAATTTAGAGTAGAAGGAGCAAGAGCAAATTATTATGAATAAACAAATAGGATTCATCGGATGTGGAAACATGGGTATTGCTATGATAGGTGGGATGATAAAAAAAAATATAGTTTTTCCAGATCAAATAATTTGTTCAGATTTAAACGTCATTAATTTAAAAAATGCTAGTAATGAATATGGCATAACTATAACTACTAACAACAATGAAGTCGCTAACAGTGCTGACATTTTAATTTTATCAATCAAACCAGATTTATACTCATCGGTAATTAACCAAATAAAAGATCAAATAAAAAATGATGTAATCGTTGTAACTATTGCTGCAGGAAAAAGTATTAAGAGCACTGAGAATGAATTTGGTAGAAAGTTAAAAGTTGTTAGAGTAATGCCTAATACACCGGCACTTGTTGGAGAAGGAATGTCTGCGTTATGTTTTAATGAAATGGTTACAGAAAAAGATATAAAAGAGGTACTGAACATATTTAATATTTTCGGCCAGACGGAGGTCATAAATGAAAAGCTAATGGATGTTGTTACATCTATTAGTGGTTCTTCTCCAGCATATGTGTATATGTTTATAGAAGCCATGGCAGATGCTGCTGTACTTGGTGGTATGCCGAGAAAACAAGCTTATAAATTTGCGGCTCAGGCTGTATTAGGTTCTGCAAAAATGGTATTGGAAACAGGAATACATCCAGGTGAATTGAAGGATATGGTTTGTTCTCCAGGTGGAACGACGATAGAAGCTGTAGTAACGCTAGAAGAAAAAGGTTTAAGAACAGCTATCATTTCAGCTATGAAACGTTGTACGCAAAAATCTATGGAAATGTCTAGTTTAACTAGTAAGTGAGAAGCGAATTTATATAATATTTCAAATCTATTTAATGTAAAAGAAATATTATGAGGCTAGTTAATAACTAAGTAAATTTATATACAACACTAACGAGAAGAACAAACCTTATTTTAAAGGGGATACAGAAAATATGAGTAATTTACTAAAAAAGAAATCCGTTACACAATTGTTAGAGCATAATCAAAGCAAGACTTTAACGAAAACATTAGGGGCATTTGATTTAATTATGTTAGGGGTAGGCTCGATAGTTGGAACGGGTGTTCTTGTGTTAACTGGATTAGTAGCAGCAAGAAATGCTGGTCCAGCAGTTGTTTTTTCATTTATACTTGCAGCAATTATATGTGGATTTATAGCATTATGTTACGCGGAAATTGCTTCTACACTCCCGGCGTCTGGTAGTGTATATACGTACTCATATGCAACAATTGGTGAGTTTGTTGCTCATCTAGTAGGTTGGTCATTGCTGTTAATATATATCGTGGCAACAGCAGCTGTCGCTGCTGGATGGACAGGCTATTTCCACAATTTAATAAAGGGATTTGGATTAGAGATACCTAAAGCTCTAGTAACGATTCCTTCGCATGGTGGTATTGTGAATCTACCAGCAGTAATTATTACATTGATATTGGCATGGATGTTATCTCGTGGTACGAGGGAAAGTAAACGAATCAATAATATAATGGTATTGATTAAAATTGGAATGATTTTGTTGTTTATTACGGTTGGTATATTCTATGTAAAACCAATGAACTGGATACCAATTGCACCATACGGTTTAAGTGGAGTTTTTACGGGTGGAGCAGCTATTTTATTCGCTTTTACGGGTTTTGATATATTAGCAACTTCAGCAGAAGAAGTAAAAGATCCGAAACGTAATCTTCCGATCGGTATTATTGCATCATTAATCATATGTACAATTATTTATGTTATGGTATGCCTTGTTATGACAGGAATGGTTTCCTATAAAGAATTAAATGTTCCTGAGGCGATGGCTTATGTAATGGAAGTTGTAGGACAAGGAAAAGTCGCTGGTGCAATTGCTGCAGGTGCTGTAATTGGCCTTATGGCTGTTATTTTTTCCAATATGTATGCGGCAACACGAGTATTCTTTGCAATGAGTCGTGATGGATTGTTACCGAAATCATTTGCGAAAGTTAATAAGAAAACTGGAGCACCGACTTTTATAACTGGATTGGCAGGAATAGGGAGCTCTATAATAGCTGGGTTTATTGATTTGAAAGAATTAGTTAATTTAGTTAATATCGGTAGTTTGGTGACGTTTGCGTTAGTTTGTCTATCAGTTATTATCCTTCGTAAATCACACCCAAATTTAAAACGTGGATTTATGGTACCTTTTGTACCTGTATTACCATGCGTTGCAATTGTATGCTGTGTGTTTTTAATGCTAAATTTACCGTTAAGGACATGGGTGTACTTTAGTATTTGGATTACTATTGGGGTAGTAGTATATTTCCTTTATTCGATAAAACACAGTAATTTAAATGAGGAAACGATCTCGAAATTACATGATAAAATTGCGAGATAATAACGATCGAAAATTTTATTAATAATCATATTGATAGTTGAGTAACATAGAAACAGTTTTTTGACATTTAGCAAGAGATAAAATAAGAGATGCTAGGGCAGCTAAGTACTTTTTTAGAAACCTTGCTTGTTTTTTACGATTTAACACTGCTAAGGAGAGAGAAGTATGAGTGAATTGCATTTTATGAGTATAGAAGAATTGGATAATAAATTAAAAAAATCTGACAGTGGTATTTATTTCATTAAAGATTATAATGACAATATTATTTATGTAGGCAAGGCTTTTAGTATAAAAAGTAGAGTATTAGCTCATTTTAATAGTTATTCCAATATTGAGGAATATGTACATTTATTTAATAAAGTAGCGTATCTCATTGAAGATAGTTTGTTAAAACGCTCATTGTTACAAGTTACTTACATGATTAAATATAAACCAGTATTAAACAAAGAAGTACAAAAAGAATTCCCAGAGTTGTATACTCAATACATTAAGCAGACAAATAAAAAATCTATGTTGTTAGAAATTGATGAAGCTAAAGAAAAAAGGGATGAGTTAAAGAATAAATTAGTAAAATTAGTGGGTGGAAAAACTATGTTTTATGACATAATTTGTCTGTTAAATAATGGATATAACTATCATGTCCTCGCAAAAGTATTGAGCATAGAACTTCAAACTTTAATTATAATAAAAGAACACCGAAATAAATTCCCGATACCACATAATTATAAGAGGACAATAAAACATCAAGATATAATGTATGCTTTATCTGGAAAAAAGAATTTAAGTACTTAAAGGTTAAACACTTAACTTTAAAATAGTAAATTCGTTGCTTTTGTAGCTTTTATTGTTATATTGAAATGCAATGTACATTTGTGTTTCAAATTTAATTGGTGAAATAAGGGGAGGGAAAGGGTTCCTATAAAAATACTGGAATAAATTAGGTTATTCATGCGTAAATAGCATAATTAGGTACATGTTATTTATAAATATTCAAAGATACGAAAGTAATACAAATGAAATTCTTATTTCTGCTACTACAAGTACTATTGAGCAAATGAAGTATGAAAGTGCTTTTGAACTAGGGGTCACACTGGGACCTGATACATCACATCATCTGCAAATGGTTCGGATCGGTGGAGAGATTACAAAACGCTTAGTTTGAATGGCTGAAAAACAGTTAACAGGTCAATACAGACTACACTAAGAAAATAATCCGTATATATATGGATTATTTTTCCTTTAATTTACAAAAAAATAAATTTCGAAATTGAAAAAACCTCTCAGATTCCTTTGTAATAAACTTTTTTATTCGTGTTAATGACATAGGTATCAAAAAATAATCAACCCGATACGAACGATGTATGAGCCTTTAAAAGAGTTTTGGTGTTATTTGCAATTTTAATTTCATAATACTTAAGCCGATATAATAAAATGTTTTATGTCTAAATTGATATAAAGTAATAATTATTAAATGATATTTCTTTTTTATAGAATAAGTAAAAACTGATATTGTAGTAATTACTGTTTTGAGGTCAATTTACTGTGCACCTTAATTAGTGAAGTTTTTTTGTTGATTAAAAACTATTGTATTTGGAAATTAATAATAAGTTTATCCCGCTATTTGCCGGGCAGTAAGACCTCCACCTCAAAATTCAGCGGAAGCAAAGAAGTTAGGTGGGGGGCGGGCTGCCCGTAAAAGCCCGATTGGTATGGGCTAATAATCAGTGGGGGATGAACAAAACCCCCACTGATTAAAGTTTCACTTTATGTGATGCGGTAATAAAACTAGCTAGTTTGCTATTTTTAGTATTTGTAAAGTCTATATATTTTTTCCTCTTTTGTGGAAAGTAAAACTAATGTTACGACCAGTAATATAGTGTCATTTTTTGAATATTCCATTCGTTTTTTATTTTTAGTTGATGAAAAGACCTTTCTCTCAATTAAATGTTTAATTGAATCCTTGAATTTCCTCTACCTTGTATTTTTCAAAGCATAGTGCTTCAAAAATAGCCGTATCGCTTTCATCTGTTTCCAAATTCACAACTTCTTTATTATCTTTTTCTAAAATTTGGAGGAAAATAGTTTTTCAGTTTCACATGTAAATTAGCAGTATTTATTTTTTGAATTCAATTTGTAGAAAGGATTGAATTGGAACTTTGACTGTTATTTCTTGCGGTGGTACAGTATCTCCTGTTACTTCGCTTTATTTTAAATCTTTTTCCAGCTTGGTCCTCGCATTGACTACCACTGTATTTTGAAGTACTTCACTGTTTTCTCAAGTTCAATAATTATATTTTGTAGAATTAAGAAAAGAACTTAGTGTATTTCCTTTACGTATCTACTCTGATATTTAGATGCTAACTACAATTAAATAATATATGATTTTTATAAAAAAGATATAGTAATATTTTGTTGTGAATTGTACTAATTTGATATTTTATAGTATTATTTGTCGTGAATTATATATAACAAAATATATTTTATGGATCTATAAAGGAGAATGTAATGAATACTTCTATCGATATACAACACTTGTGTGATCTTGCACATAAAGCATTTAATGCCCCTGTACATATTTTATCTGCAGACAGAAAAATTTTATATCATTCTACATCTGATAATGTTTGTAGTCCTTTTTATTCTTCAAAAGAAGAACATCTTACTGATATTTATCAAGAAAACGATCCCTTTAACTTGCCACTTTTCCGAAGTAACAACTATCTTGAAAATTTTGTTCTAATTCATATAGAAAATCATGATGATATTAAAGGGACTATTATAATCGGTCCTACTATACATTCAAAAGATTCAGATGATATGATCATAAAATTTCAGAAAGAATTTAAATCAAATGATAACATTCAAGAAAGACTTGCCTATTATCAGTGTTTATCTGAGATTAAAAAAACTACATTAATTGATATGGGAATTTTATTACATTACATGATTTTCAATGAAAAGTTAGATGTAGATATTGTCTTGGAAAAAAATAAAGTACTAGAGGAAGTTCCTAATAAAATTGTGAAACCGGATTTATATATTTTAAAACGCCGACAAAACAAACCTAAAACGCACAATATGGCATTAGTAAATGATTTCTTTTCGACTATTAAAGAAGGGAATAAAAAAAAGTTAATACAGTATATGTATGCGGTTTCGCAAGAAGATGTTGAACTTATGCTAATAGAGGATCCGCTCAGGAATCAAAAAAACCTTGGAATTATTGCGATTACCTTAGCCACTCGATATGCAATAGAAGGAAACCTGCCACCAGATATTGCTTTTGCCCATAGTATTTTATATATACAAACCCTAGAACAATTAGATAATGTAGAATCTGTAAAGCGATTATCAGGGGACGCTTTACGTACCTTTGCAGATCGTGTGAAAGAATACAATGCAAAAAAGTATTCTTACGCGGTTACTACATGTATAAAACATATTAATAAAAATGTTTACGATGGAATATCTCTGAATGAACTTGCTAATCATTTAGAAATTACGCCTACTTATCTGTCTAAACTATTTAAAAAAGAAATGGGAATTACTTTAAGTGAATATATTCAAAGGGAACGAGTGGAAGAAGCAAAGAAATTATTAACCCTCACTACTTATTCGTTATCAGATATCTGTGCTTGGCTTAACTTTAATGACCAAAGTTATTTTATAAGAGTTTTCAAAAAAATCACTAGCATGACTCCTAGGCAGTACCGTGAAAAATATACAATAATATAAGCTTGTTATTTGCTGTCTCCAATGTAAAGACTTAAACATGGGTGTAAGTATCCCAAAAAATGAAAATTCACTAACCATTATTTTGCTAAAGAAAAAAAAGACAGAAGGCTGCAAAGTGTTCCAAGGAAGCTTTGCAGCTTTTTTGTAATTTAAAACCTATGTTTATAACGATGATAAGTTTATAGACTAATATCTTCATACTGAATATTTGTTAATAATGATATTAGGATGTTTTGTGAAAAAATCAACAATATAACATATATTACTAAATATATCTACATTTTATGCAATTATACATAAGTAAATAAAGGTAAAAAAGTATAAAAAGACCTATTATATTATTCTATAAGTATTTTTTCTAAAATAAAATTTCTCGGTTGAGCTAAAATAGTTATTTTTAACCGTATACACATTAATTTGTAATCATTACAATTACAGAAATGAAATTTACGGATAACTATATTTATATAATTTTTTTCGGTTCATATTTTTATTTAACAGTAAATTATCGATCGTAATCGACAAAATTTTTCTATTTACGCATTAAAAATTTAATGTTTTAATGAACAACATAACTGGTATGACCAGACAGAAAGGATAAGGTTACGCTAATAGGAATTATAGTGAAGTTGTAAGTAACATTATGTTGAAAATATTTTTCGAATAGTCTATTTATTTACAAGAGGTCAAGAATCAAGTTTGTAATAAACGTGTTCTAAGTTTCTGCATAACAAAAGTGAAGTTATTCCGCAATAAAAGTATAAGCGATGTACAGTATAATTTCACCTTTTGTAGTCTAGTAAGGAGCTTGCTGATAAAACTAAGAGTAATATTATTAAATTTAAATTAAACAATGTTATGACAAGATTAACTGTAAGCATTGGTTTATTGATTCTCGCAGTTCTGTAAGTTAAACCGCAATTCTAGGGAAGAATTACTCATTTACTATTCATAGGGTGCTTGATTCAAATATAGTTAATAAATTTTTGTTATTTATATTTGAAAAAATAAAGTATCGAAGTGAGAAGTAAGTAAAATCCTTACATCCTATTAGAAGTAAAAAATAACGATATTATCCTATCTGAAAGATTTCTCCTTCTTAATCAGTTTACAAAGAGAGAGGTCGTACAAGTTATATGAATTAAGTTATAAAAACAATGGTAAAGGAGTGTACGGAATGAAAACTAAAATAATTACAGGATTATTAGTCACATCCATTGTAACTGGAGGAAATATTCCTATCAATACTCTCGCAACACCAACCGTTCAAGCGGAAACTCAACAGGAAGGCATGGATATTTCCTCTTCATTACGAAAATTAGGTGCGCAATCTAAATTAATCCAAACGTATATTGATCAATCTTTAATGAGTCCTAATGTACAGTTAGAGGAAGTCACAGCTTTAAATACAAATCAATTCCTAATCAAACAAGATATGAAGGAATGGTCATCGGAACTCTATCCACAGTTAATTCTATTAAATTCAAAAAGTAAAGGATTTGTAACAAAATTTAATAGCTATTACCCGACATTAAAATCGTTTGTAGACAATAAAGAAGATAGAGAAGGGTTTTCGGATAGACTTGAAGTACTTCAAGAAATGACTATGACGAATCAAGAAAATACGCAACGGCAAATCAATGAATTAACAGATCTTAAATTACAGCTTGATAAAAAATTAAAAGATTTTGATACCAATGTGGCAACTGCTCAAGGCATACTAAGTACAGATGGAACAGGAAAAATAGACCAGTTAAAAAATGAAATATTAAATACCAAAAAAGCAATTCAAAATGATTTACAGCAAATTGCATTAATACCAGGGGCTTTAAATGAACAGGGATTTGCTATATTCAAAGAAGTTTATAGTCTTTCAAAAGAAATTATTGAACCAGCTGCTCAAGCAGGGGTGGCAGCGTATAACAAAGGAAAAGAAATTAACAACTCTATTTTAGAAGCTGAGAAAAAAGCAGTGCAAGAAGCAACAGAGCAAGGTAAAACTGCTCTAGAGATTGAATCAGCAAAGAAAGCAGCTCGTGAAGCAATTGAGAAAAGCAAACAAGGTGAAATAGCAGCCGCAGCCGCAGCAAAAACACAAGAGTATGACCTGATGAAGGTCATTGATACCGAAAAGATTAAGAAAACATTTGGCGTTTTTGCTGAAGTAAATAAATTAACAGCAGAGCAGCGAGCATATTTAGATGATTTAGAGAAACAAAATCAAAAAATATATGATTTAACAACGAAATTATCAATAGCTGATTTACAAAAATCAATGCTTCTTCTTACACAAAATGATTTGCATACGTTTGCAAATCAAATAGATGTAGAACTTGATCTACTAAAGCGCTATAAAGAAGATTTAAATCTAATAAAAAATAGCATTACAAAATTATCTACTAATGTTGATACAACTAGCGAGCAGTCTCAAAAAGATACATTAAGACAATTAAAAAATGTAATAAGTTACCTTGAAGAGCAAGTATATAAATTTTGATATTACGTTTTTGGAAATCTATAAAGAGTATAAGCATTTAGCGAAAGAAGGAGAATAGTCATGAAAAAATTTCCATTCAAAGTACTAACTTTAGCTACATTAGCAACTGTTATAACTGCTACTACCGGTAACACTATTCATGCATTTGCACAAGAAACGACCGCTCAAGAACAAAAAGTAGGCAATTATGCATTAGGCCCCGAAGGACTGAAGAAAGCATTAGCTGAAACAGGGTCTCATATTCTAGTAATGGATTTATACGCAAAAACAATGATTAAGCAACCAAATGTAAATTTATCTAATATCGATTTAGGCTCAGAGGGGGGAGAGTTGCTCAAAAATATTCACCTTAATCAAGAGCTATCACGAATCAATGCGAATTACTGGTTAGATACAGCGAAGCCACAGATTCAAAAAACTGCTCGTAATATTGTAAATTACGATGAACAATTTCAAAATTATTACGACACATTAGTAGAAACTGTACAAAAGAAAGATAAGGCAGGTCTAAAAGAGGGTATAAATGATTTAATTACTACAATCAATACAAATTCAAACGAAGTTACAGATGTGATTAAGATGCTACAAGACTTCAAAGGGAAACTATATCAAAATTCTACAGATTTTAAAAATAATGTTGGTGGTCCAGATGGGAAAGGTGGATTAACTGCAATATTAGCAGGTCAACAGGCAACGATTCCACAACTTCAAGCTGAAATTGAGCAACTTCGTTCTACTCAGAAAAAACATTTTGATGATGTATTAGCATGGTCAATTGGTGGTGGATTGGGAGCAGCTATTTTAGTTATTGCAGCTATTGGAGGAGCGGTCGTTATTGTTGTAACTGGCGGTACAGCAACACCGGCTGTTGTTGGTGGACTCTCGGCTCTTGGTGCAGCTGGTATTGGTTTAGGAACAGCGGCTGGTGTCACAGCATCTAAGCATATGGACTCCTATAATGAAATTTCTAACAAAATCGGAGAATTAAGTATGAAAGCAGATCGTGCTAATCAAGCAGTTCTTTCGCTTACTAACGCGAAAGAAACATTGGCATATTTATATCAGACTGTAGATCAAGCGATATTGTCTCTAACAAATATTCAAAAGCAATGGAATACAATGGGCGCAAATTATACAGATTTACTGGATAATATCGATTCTATGCAAGACCACAAATTCTCTTTAATACCAGATGATTTAAAAGCCGCTAAAGAAAGTTGGAATGATATTCATAAAGATGCAGAATTCATTTCAAAAGATATTGCTTTTAAACAGGAGTAGAACTGAAATATAAAACCTAAATTGGAGGAAAATGAAATGATAAAAAAAATCCCTTATAAATTACTCGCTGTATCGACGCTATTAACTATTACAACTGCTAATGTAGTTTCACCAGTAACAACTTTTGCAAGTGAAATTGAACAAACGAACAATGGAGATACGGCTCTTTCTGCAAATGAAGCGAGAATGAAAGAGACCTTGCAAAAGGCTGGATTATTTGCAAAATCTATGAATGCCTATTCTTATATGTTAATTAAGAATCCTGATGTGAATTTTGAGGGAATTACCATTACTGGATATGTAGATTTACCTGGTAGAATCGTACAAGATCAAAAGAATGCAAGGTCACATGCTGTTACTTGGGATACGAAAGTAAAAAAACAGCTTTTAGATACATTGAATGGTATTGTTGAATACGATACAACATTTTACAATTATTATGAAACAATGGTAGAAGCGATTAATACAGGGGATGGAGAAACTTTAAAAGAAGGGATTACAGATTTGCGAGGTGAAATTCAACAAAATCAAAAGTATGCACAACAACTAATAGAAGAATTAACTAAATTAAGAGACTCTATTGGACATGATGTTAGAGCTTTTGGAAGTAATAAAGAGCTCTTGCAGTCAATTTTAAAAAATCAAGGTGCAGATGTTGATGCCGATCAAAAGCGTCTAGAAGAAGTATTAGGATCAGTAAACTATTATAAACAATTAGAATCTGATGGGTTTAATGTAATGAAGGGTGCTATTTTGGGTCTACCAATAATTGGCGGTATTATAGTCGGAGTAGCAAGGGATAATTTAGGTAAGTTAGAGCCTTTATTAGCAGAATTACGTCAGACCGTGGATTATAAAGTAACCTTAAATCGTGTAGTTGGAGTTGCTTACAGTAATATTAATGAAATGCACAAGGCGCTTGATGATGCTATTAACGCTCTTACTTATATGTCCACGCAGTGGCATGACTTAGATTCTCAATATTCGGGAGTACTTGGACATATTAAGACCGCATCTCAAAAAGCTGAACAAAATAGATTTAAATTCTTAAAGAATAATTTGGATGCGGCTAAAGACAGTTGGAAAACATTACGAACAGATGCTGTTACATTAAAAGAAGGAATAAAGGAATTAAAAGTGGAAACTGTTACTCCACAAAAATAGGGAAATATTAATTCTGCGTAAAGTGAACTAAAACATAGAAAGTCTATGATTACACTGTTAAACAGAAAAGTGATAATTAATAAATCCTTATATAACAGAAAGGCGGAGTCTCATTAAAGACTTCGCCTTTCAATTATATATAAGTATGATTCGAATAAAAAATAACCTTGTAGTTTAATTGCTTTTTTAAAATTTGCAACAGAATCGGTTAATTTGAAGCAGATTATATACATTTTCTTTAATACTTTATGATTTGAAGGCTGCTAAAGAAAGTTCAAACGATACTGATAAAAGATGTAGAACTCATTTTGAAAGACATCGCTTTTTAATAAGATTAGAACTTGAAACTATACCTTATATAGGAGGAATACGAAATGATGAAAAAAATCCCTAATAAACTACTCGCTGTATCAGCGTTTTTAACTATAACAACTACTTATGCAGTCATACCACTAGAAACTTTTGCGATTGAAATTGAACAAACGAACAATGAAAATATATCTCTTTCAGCAAATGAAGAACAGATGAAAAAAGCTTTGCAAGATGCTGGTTTATTTGCAAAAGCTATGAATGAATATTCTTATTTGCTAATTAATAATCCAGATGTGAGTTTTGAAGGAATAACTATTAATGGAAATGCAGATTTGCCTAGTAAAATTGTACAAGATCAAAAGAATGCAAGAGCACATGCTGTTACATGGAATACACAAGTAAAAAAACAGCTTTTAGATACATTGACAGGCATTATAGAATACGATACAAAATTTGAAAATTATTATGAAACATTAGTAGAGGCGATCAATACTGGAAATGGAGATACTTTAAAAAAAGGGATTACAGATTTACAGGGAGGAATTCAACAAAATCAAAAGTCTGCAAAAGCATTAATAGAAGAATTAATTCAATTAAAAAATGCTATTGGAGAAGATGTTAGAACATTTGGAAGTCATAAAGAGACATTGCAATCGATTTTAAAAAACCAAGGTGCTGATGTGGAGGCGGACCAAAAGCGTCTAGAGGACCTTTTAGGACAAGTAAAATATCAGAAAGACATAGAATCTAAGGGGTTAGACATGGTGAAAATCCCCTTTATTCCAACCTTGATTGCTGGTGGCATCATGATAGGTGATGCAAGAGGTAAGTTAGGTTGGCTAGAACCTGAATTAGCAAAATTGCGTCAGACTGTAGATTATAAAATAACATTGAATCGTGTAGTTGGAGTTGCATTTCATAATATTAGTGATATGCATAGTATGCTTGATAGTGCTATCACTGCTCTTACTTATATGTCTACGCAATGGGAGGATTTAGATTCTCAATATTCGGGTGTACTGGGACATATTGATAAAGCTGATCAAAAAGCTGATCAAAATAAATATAAATTCTTAACCCCTAGCTTGAATGCAGCGAAAAACAGTTGGAAAACATTAAAAACAGATGTTGTCACTTTGCAAGAAGGGATAAAAATTGCAGAGAAAAAAGAACAGGATTTTTTGAATCAGCTTCGTCCATCAAACGTTTTCTACTTTTATAAAAAAATTCATAACGCATACACTTTTGAAATAAAGACTGGAACAAATGCGCCAAATGCGTCTTATAAAGTTATGAATTTAACGAAAAACACTGTTCATAATATGTGGAGTGGAGGGGCTAATACTAACATGTGGGCTGATTGGCTTTCATTCAATCCAAATGATGAATTTGCGGTAGTAGCAGTAGTGGATGGTAAAGAATATGTTGTGTATAAAGACAAAGTACAAAATATAATGAACTGAATCTGAAAGTAACGAAGTAATTGGAGCTGGAGAATAAACTAGACACCAAGTTAATCGAAAAATCTCCTTATATCCTAGAATATTTTGCTCAAGAAAAAGAATTTGTTCAGCGAAAAAGTAAATATTGAACCAAGGAGTTAGTTGTATTATGTGTATGGTTTTACCGAAAGGTTTCAAGTACATTACCCATACAATTATGTAGTTATCCTGAAGCATCTACAGGTGTTCTTATCGACCTTGAAGAACTACTTAGCTTCTTAAGTCGAGTGATTTTATGCAAAATTAAGTGAACGTTTTTGTACATAGATTAGTTGACATTCATATAGATTTTTTCCATTTTCAAAGATAGTTTTGTTTTTTATGTTATTTTTCAAAAATTACTGCTGAAATTTCTATATTCATGACTCAGTATATAATCATTGTTTGATGAAATGACATACCACGTCCCTTAGAGTTTCATACGTATTACGATAACTTAAAGAAAAAAGATAATAGTAGTCAACGGTTACTATTATCTTTTTTGAACTATTTTTCATTAAAATATCCCATCTGCTGTGTTCCTTATTTACTTTTCCAGATTTTATCCTAGTTTAAAATTTATGCATTTGAACTGTTTATACAATTTGTAGGATTTTTAGCTTTTTTGTCGAATACACTTAATGCAAGGAGGGACATTACATGATTATTAAAGATTATTTCATCAACCTTTCTATTTTTTCTTTATTAGTTAGCGCAGCAATATTTATTCAAGTGTTTACAATTAATTCTAGTCGATATTTCGAAAAGCTCTATGGAGGGATTATTGCAGTTACGTTAATGTTCTTTTCTTTTCCATACATGGGATTTTCTTACGATCTTCGAGTTGTTCCTCTTATTCTATCTTTTATTTACTTTGGTCGTATTGCTGGTTGGATTACGCTAATTAGCATAATATTAATGCGTATTTTTTACATTGGAGAGTATTGGGAACCTCCTGTGATTGCTTATTTATGTATGGGGATTCTATTTTCTACTTTTAAAACTTATTTTAAAAAACTACATCCTTTTAAAAGTGCATCGTTATATTTTTCTGTTTTTATTGGAATAAAGTGGTTAGTTGGCGTATTATTTAATACTACATTACTTTACACAGGAGGCCTATTATATATAGCGTTAGGACTTTTAATTGGGCTATTTCTTATGGAAGCCTACCAGAGATTGTATTATTTAACACAGGACTTATCTAAAATGAATCGAGAATTAAAAAAATCGAAGCAAGAACTTGCAGATACCGTACATGAGCTTCAAGGAGGAATTTTTAAATTTAAAAAAGTGGATAAGCACTTTATACACACTTTATGTGATGGACAGTTTTATTATCAAAACGGATTTTATTCTGAACAGGTGGTAGGAAAAAGCTTACGTACTATTGATGCTTCTATTGTTCCTCCACATTTAGTTCCACAATTGATGAAGTACTATCTTCAGGCATGGGAAGGAAAAGAAATTATATTTGAATTACCTTGGCCAAATGATAAAACTATTATTCTTATTGCGCTTAGGCCGATTAAACGAAATGGACAAGTTATTGAAGTTGTTGGTTCTACAGTTGATATAACCGAAAGAAAAAAGGTAGAATCAGAATTAAGCGCTACCAAAGAATTATTGGAATCATTTATAAAGCACAATCTAGATGCTATTACCATTTCTGATCGAGAAGGGCATATTTTACAAGCCAACAAAGCTTATGAAAAGATATTTGGGTGGTCATCACAAGAAATCATAGGTAAGAGATTACCTTGTGTACCAGATTTTTTAATGGAAGAATCACTTGAAAATATTCAGAAAATTCTAACAGGAGAATCGGTGGTTACTAGATTAGAAACTGTTAGACAACGGAGCGATGGGAGTCTTCTTGATATCAGTCTGACAGTTTCTCCTATACTAGATGTAAGAGGAAATGTGATAGCTTTATCAGCAATATGTAGAGACATCTCTGAAAGAAAACAAGCAGAAAGAGAACGGCATCAATTACACCAGCAATTAAGAGATAGTGAAATGAAGTACCGTGCACTAATCGAACAAGCAACTGATGCGGTATATGTAGTAGAGCTGAATGAAGATAATACTCCAAGTCGATTTATTGAGGTAAACCCTGTTGGGTGTAGAAGATTTGGATATAGTAGAGAAGAGTTGCTTTCATTATCATTTTCAAATATAGTACCACAAGATTCTCAAATAATCGTAAGGTTATTAGAAAAAATTAAAAAAGGACAAACTTCCTTCACTTTGCAAGATGAATATGTTTTTCCAACAGGAAAAGTAATAACAACTGAGTTTAGTGTTCGTGTTTTTAACTTAAATGGTAAAAAAGTTTTTCTAAGTATTTCTCGTGATATCACTGAACGGCTAAAAACAGAAGAATTATTACGAAAATCTGAAAAACTTGCTGTTGTAGGACAATTAGCGACTGTAATGGCTCATGAGATTAATAATCCATTAACTGCAATGAAAGGGTTCATGCAATTACTAAAATCAACGGAAAATGAGAATAATCAGGGTTATATTAATATAGTATCATCAGAGATTGAGCGTATAGAGAGCATAACAACTGAATTTATGGCGGTAGCCAAACCACAGGTAGTAAAAATGCAACCTAATAACATTAGTGTGCTAATGGATCAAGTTTTAATGCTACTACAACCTCAAGCAATGATGCATAATATAAAATTTAGAATCGATCTTAACCCTGGTATTCCATTGATTTCATGTGAAGGAAATCAATTAAAACAAGTATTTGTTAATATATTAAAAAATGCAATTGAATCTATGCCGATGGGAGGGGAAATTCTGATTCAAATAAATATACTTGATAATAATCAAGTAAGCATTCGTTTTATCGATCAAGGGTGTGGGATTCCAAAAGAACGTATACCATACCTCGGAGAACCTTTTTATAGTATTAAAGAAGAGGGGATTGGCTTAGGATTAATGATCTGTTATAAAATCATTGAAACACATCAGGGAAAGATATTTATTAAGAGTGAAATGAATAAGGGGACTACAGTTGAAGTCACTCTCCCTATTTGTACACTTCAAAATTAAGATATTCTCTTACTGAAATTTTTTAAGAAACCATACAGAATGTAATGCCAATGTTACTTAATGAAATAATAAAGAGAAGAACACTGGTAAATGTACCCTATAGAATAGACACTTGAAAAAGCCTGTTATAAAAACATCCTTTCTTTAGAACCAAAAGAAAGGATGTTTTTAATATTGTAATTTTTCTTGGAGACATTTCAAATTTTTACTTGTAATACATTTTTTAACTAATTTTGGTTAAGTTAGTTAAAAAGGCATTGTTTTTAAGGAGCATATTGACATATAAATATCCCTCATTTTTAAAATAGAAATTTCTAAAAACTATATATAGGTTCTTTTTGAAAGGAAGGGTATTATCAATTGAAACCACATGAAAAAGTACCTGTTCACTCTATAAAATCTTTGCAGGAATTAATGCAATTACTAAAAAAATCTAAAGATTTTATAACGTTGGAGATCGCTTCAAACAAATCCTCTATAGTCATTTCATATTTTAGAACCTTAATCGATGTAAATATATTTCATGAAGAGGTTTTAACTTATATAAAAGAGAAGAGCTTCGATTCATTACAAGATATTCGGTCTGTCTTACCCTTTGAAAATTCAAAAATAACAAATCAAATGGAAGATATTCAGGATAGTATTTTAAACGGCTATATACTTATTCAGTTCGATACAGATAAATTAAATGGCTTGTTAATCAATGTGGCAAAGAAAGAAAAAAGAGATATTACAAAAGCTGAAATTGAATACAATATCGCGGGTCCACAAATCGCGTTTGTTGAAGATTTAGATGTAAACTTAAATTTAGTACGTAGAAAGCTTCCAACACCTTATTTACAAATGAAGGAATTGAAAGTAGGCTCTCTATCTAACACAACCGTTGCGATTGTATATATTGAGGGAATTGTAAATGATCAAAATCTACAAGAAATTATAAAAAGGGTGAGTCTAATAAAAACAGACCACGTTTTGGATAGCACGTATTTGATGCAGTTAATTGCAGACAACCCGAATTCTATATTTCCTCAATTTTTGAATACAGAACGACCAGACCGTGTAGCAGCTGTATTGGCAGAAGGGAAAATTGCACTTTTTGTAGATGGCTCACCTTATGCAATCACTCTTCCAACAACATTAATTGACTTTTTTTCTACCACAGAAGATTACACCATGCCTTGGATTATTGCCTCTTTTTTTCGTCTATTAAGGCTTTTTGCTTTTATGTTTTCTGTCTTAACGACTCCATTATATGTTGCAATCTTAACATATCATTACGAGCTTATTCCAAAAGAACTTCTTGAAACGTTAATCATATCGAGAAGTAAAGTACCTTTTCCTCCATTAATTGAAGCGCTTTTTTTAGAAATAACGATTGAATTACTGAGAGAAGCGGGGGCACGTTTACCAACTAAAGTGGGTCTAACTGTCGGTATAGTAGGTGGTATTGTAATTGGACAGGCATCTGTAGAGGCAAGTCTTACAAGTAATGTACTTATTATTATTGTTGCACTTTCAGCTCTTAGCTCATTTACAGCACCAATATATCGAATTGGTAATACAATTCGAGTAATTCGTTTTCCTTTTATAATATCTGCACACCTGTTGGGTTTATTAGGAATTGTTTTAACAAGCTCTTTGCTTTTAGCACGTTTATTACGTACAGAATCATTAAGACGTCCTTATTTGTTTCCTTTTTATCCTACACGCCCTACAGATTGGAAAGACAGCATTATCCGTTTGCCGATCTCAGCGATGTTTCGACGTCCTATTTTTTCAAGATCTAAACAGCGTTTTCGTTTTAATCCAGAAGAGGTAGAGAAAAATAAAATTAAATCACGAAATGATTTTGATGATTGAAATTAACAGGGAGGAGCATTATGAAACAGATCCCAATTGAGTATCAAGTCTCTCCATATATGGTGTTTTTTTTAATTATTACTATACAGATGGGGGTTGGTATGCTTGGTTTTGAAAGGATTAGTGCAAAATTAGTTGGAAATGATGCGTGGATTAGCACGCTGCTTTTTGGAATATCTGTTAATCTTATGATTTGGATCATATATCAGATTTTAAATCAGGGTAATGGAGATATCATTGCAATCAATCAAGACGTACTTGGAAAATGGATTGGTGGATTGTTCAACTTCATTTTTTTATCTTATATTGTATTGTTAGGTGCAACAACACTACATACCTATATCGAAGTAGTACATGTTTGGATGTTTCCTTCCATTTCATCTTGGATTATAGCAGGGGCTTTTTTGGGTCTATGTTATTACATTGTGACTGGAGGATTTCGTGTAGTTGCTGGAATCGGCTTCTTTGGAATCGTTATCCCAAGCATTCTAATCTTCACATTTTTTTATCCTTTGCAGTATGCAGATTTCCAAAATTTATTTCCAATTGCACAGCATTCATTCCTAGAAATTATGAAAGGAATGAAAGGAAATATGTTTAGTTTTTTTGGATTTGAAATGTTATTGTTATACTACCCATTTATTAAAAAGGCAAGAACGTCTCAAAAATATGCGCACTATGCAAATTTAGTAACGACTATTGTCTACACATACCTTATGATTTTAACTCTTGCGTTTTTTAGTGAAAAACAACTAGCGAGCGCGATATGGGCATATTTAAGCATGATTAAAATTATACAATTTCCCTTTATAGAGCGGTTTGAATACATTATTGTTTCTGTTTGGGCTTTTTTTATATTACCCAATGTTTCCTTTACATTATGGGGAGTAAGTCGTGGTATAAAAGAGGCACTGGGAATAAAGCAAAAATATGTTTTGCCAGTTATCATCCTGTTCATCTTTGTTTTATCATTTTTCTTGAATAACCGTAATAAAATTAACTTATTAAATACTTGGACAGGTCAAATTGGCTTTGTATATATATATGTATACCTACCTATATTATGGCTAATTCAAACCGCCAAAATAAAGTTAAGGAGATAAACATGAAGCGATGGATACTTTTCCTTATAGTAAGTGTCTTCTTAATAGGTTGTGCTAAAACGAAAATTGTGGATGACATTGACTTAGTTCAAGTTGCGGCATATGATACCGAAGCAAAAGGTAAGCTAAAAGGAACCTTTGCGATTTCAGCTTATAAAGGAGGCGGGGAAGGTGAAACGAAAATCTATTCAGCATCAGGCCAGACTGGTAGAGAAGTTCTTGCAAGAGCATCCGAAAAATCTTCTGGACCTCTAGAGTTGGGGCAATTGCGTGTTATTATATTTAATGAAAAAATAATTGATAAGGGAATGCAGGAAATTTTAGAGACTTTGAACCGAAATCCTAGTGTAGGAAATGCAATTTATTTAGCAATTACAAATGTAAAAGGGGAATCACTATTAAAGGGGAATTATTCTGAAGAAAAAGAAATTGCTTCCTATCTATCCTCTTTACTGGAGCAAAATATGGATAATGGAACGCAGCCAAAAACAAATTTTTTTATGTTTTTAAACCAACTTAATGATGATGCGAGAGATTCATATTTACCGATAATATCTAAAAAAGGTAATGTGTTGGAGTTAGATGGAATAGCACTTTTTAAAAGATGTAAAATGGTTGATAAAGTAAACCCTAAAGATTTATTTGTATTTAAATTGTTGACAGATAATTTTAAACAAGGTACATACCAATTCAAACTACCTGGTTCCTCAAATACTTACGCCACGATAGAGAATATAAAAGCTAGAACAAAATATAAGATGGAGGGGAATAGTAAGCATCCATTCATAAATGCTCATATTCAAGTTAAAGCTGAAATTCAAGAATTTACAAAAACAAAAAATCTAGATAATCCTAAAGAAATAAAAAAATTAGAAAAAATTATGGAAAAAGAAATAGAAAAAAAAGCAACTACATTGATAAAGAGATTTATTAAAAAAGACACAGATCCTATAGGACTTAGAAAGCTTGGTAGAACTCACGTAAGAAAATGGAACAGTCAAGAATGGGAAGAATCCTATAAACATTTACGTTTTCGTGTAACAGCTGATGTAAAAGTAACCCAATCTGGTGTTACAGAATAAATCAAATAAGATATGGAAAATTTTAACAAAAAAATATAGTCTCGCAAGAGATTAGGGAGAAGAGAAACGATTAACAAAGAATTTCATAAATAGTAAGATGCTTTGTTAATCGTTTTTATACCTGTAGCTTTATCACTTATAGTAATCATAATTATAATAAAAGAACAACGAAACAAATTCCCGATACCACATAATTATAAGAGGACAATAAAGCATCAAGATATAATGTATGTTTTGTCTGGAAAAAAAGAATTTCAGTACTTCAAGGTTAAACACTTAACTTTAAAGTAGTAAATTCGTTGCTTGTAGCACTTCAGCTAGACTGTGCCCCCGAAAGTTAGAAAGGTCGGTTTATTAAGTAGCCTCTAGGGAATGAGCCTAGTACAATACTGGATTCATTTCCTTTTATTTTTCCTTGATTCTTTCATGATTATAGTATTTTATATACTTTGCTAATTCTTGTTTAAATTCTGTTATACTTTCAAATTCTTTCGATACAGAAATAGACATACAAAAACGCCATTCTTTCTTATAAATCTACAGAAAGAATGGCGTATTCTTCAAAAGTGAGTTCCTTTATTGAAAAGTTTTAGTTCTATATGACAGATAAAAGGGCAAGTAACGCTAAAATAGCGAGAAATCCTTGTTTCATGATAATTGATTTATTGGATGTGAAACCTCCGAAAATAGCTGCTACCACTATACAAATGATGAAAAATAATTGAATCATATAACCAATGGGATTGTTTCCAAGTATAAGTCCCCGAATGAGGCCAGCTGCTAAGAATTCATTATATAAACCGTTTGCAAATTAATTGTCTAAGTATTTCTAAGTTTAAAGAGTACAGTGTCTTCGTTTTTTATTGAATCAACTTTTACATGTTGGTTCAATATTTTCTATTCTCTTGGAACTTAGTTCTCGTTTACTTCTCACAAAAGCAATAAAATCTATTATCTCTTCTGTTGACAGTGCTTCTCCATCTATTAAAAGTGTTGGATCTGGATCGTTTAGGAGTCTTGTAATATCAATTACATCTTTGTTTTGATGTGAATGTTCAATTCGGCCTAATATATAATCTACAGATGTATCAAATAAATCGGCTATTTTTGATAAAGATTGTAATGAAGGTAATCTATAACCATTTTCATACCCGGCATAGGTGCTTTTCGCAATCCCAAGTCGATCTGCTGTCTCTTGTAAGGACCATTTTTGATTTTTTCTTAATTTAGATAAACGTTCCAGCATTCGTCTCATACCCCATCTAATTTTATTAAATTAATTATAACATAGAAAAAGAATCAAGAATAGAAAAAAAGTACGCGTATTGAATACAAAATCTTGATTAATTCAAATTAAGTTCTATAATGATAAATATAAATACGCATTACGCGAACGCTATATCGTTGTTTATTTTATGGAGGGGTTGTGTATGAAGAAAATTTTATTACTTGCAACTGGTGGGACAATTGCATCTGTGGAGGGGAATGAGGGGCTTGTTCCAGGATTGTCCGCTGAGGAATTATTGAATTATTTTTCGAAGTCTTCTCGAAACTTAGAAATAGATTGCAAAATCTTAATGAATATTGATAGTACCAATATGCAACCTGAGCACTGGAAAGAAATAGCTAATGCTGTTTTTAATCACTATGATGACTATGACGGGTTTGTGATTACACATGGAACGGATACGTTAGCTTATACATCTTCTGCGTTATCTTATATGCTGCAAGGTTTAAGAAAACCAGTTGTTTTAACAGGTTCACAAGTACCTATTAGTTTTAAAAAGACAGACGCAAAAAAAAATGTAGCTGATGCTCTTAGGTTTGCCTGTGAGGATGTTGGCGGTGTGTTTATTGTTTTTGATAGTAGGGTGATTATTGGGACGAGAGCAGTTAAAATGCGAACAAAAAGTTATGATGCATTTGAAAGTGTGAATTATCCATATGTTGCTGAGGTAAATGAAGATGAAGTGAAATATCATTGGAAGCCAACTTCCTCACATAGTGAACTTTCAATAAATACTAATTTATGTACGGATGTTTTTCTTATGAAATTGTATCCAGGTACAAAGCCTGAGGTATTTGATTGTTTAAAAGATTTGTATAAAGGGATTATTATTGAAAGTTTTGGAAACGGTGGATTACCTTTTGAAGGAAGGAACTTGCTTTCGAAAATTCAAGAGTTGACTGAAATGGGGATTGCTGTAGTGATTACTACTCAATGCCTGGAAGAAGGAGAAGACATACTTCTCTATGAAGTAGGACGGAAAGTGGCGCAACATCAAGTAATATTGTCTGGAGATATGAATACGGAAGCCATCATAGCAAAATTGATGTGGGCGCTTGGGAAAACTAATAAATTAGAAGAGATTAAAAAAATTATTGAAGAGCCTTTAGCCTACGATTTAACAATAAAATCTGATAAGGATTGGTAATGACTTCATATGATTTATTTAGGTTTTACATTTAATATGGGGGAGAAATTAAAATGGCAATGACAAACAAGAACGTGCGAGTGGAGAATGATTTTTTGGGAGGAAAGGAATTACCTATTGAGGCATATTACGGAATTCAGACTTTACGCGCTGTTGAAAATTTCCCGATTACAGGGTATAAAATTCATGAAAGTTTAATTAGAGCGTTCGCAATTGTAAAAAAAGCAGCAGCGCTTGCGAATACAGATGTAGGAAGATTGGAATTGAACAAGGGCGGTGCGATCGCAGAGGCTGCTCAAGAAATTCTTGATGGAAAATGGCATGATCATTTCATCGTAGATCCAATCCAAGGCGGAGCGGGTACTTCAATGAACATGAATGCAAATGAAGTCATTGCCAATCGTGCTCTTGAATTATTAGGGATGGAAAAGGGAGACTATCATTATATTAGTCCAAATAGTCATGTAAACATGGCGCAATCAACAAACGATGCATTCCCAACAGCGATTCATATCGCTACATTAAACGCATTAGAAGGTTTATTACAAACGATGGGTTATATGCACGATGTATTTGAATTAAAAGCAGAACAGTTCGATCATGTGATTAAAATGGGTCGTACACATTTACAAGACGCTGTGCCAATTCGCCTTGGACAAGAATTTAAGGCGTACTCTCGTGTACTTGAACGTGATATGAAACGAATTCAGCAATCACGTCAACACTTATATGAAGTGAACATGGGAGCAACTGCAGTTGGTACAGGCTTAAATGCAGACCCAGAATATATTGAAGCAGTTGTAAAACATTTAGCTGCAATTAGTGAACTACCACTAGTTGGTGCAGAAGACTTAGTAGATGCAACGCAAAATACAGATGCATACACAGAAGTATCTGCAGCACTGAAAGTATGTATGATGAATATGTCTAAAATTGCGAATGACCTTCGCTTAATGGCATCAGGTCCACGTGTTGGTTTAGCAGAGATTATGTTACCAGCTCGTCAACCAGGTTCATCTATTATGCCAGGGAAAGTAAACCCTGTTATGCCAGAAGTTATTAATCAAATTGCGTTCCAAGTAATAGGTAATGATCATACAATTTGCCTTGCTTCAGAAGCAGGACAATTAGAATTAAACGTGATGGAACCAGTACTTGTTTTCAACTTACTGCAATCGATTAGCATTATGAATAATGGTTTCCGTGCCTTTACAGATAATTGCTTAAAAGGAATTGAAGCGAATGAAGATCGCTTAAAAGAGTATGTTGAGAAAAGTGTAGGAATTATTACAGCCGTGAACCCTCATATCGGTTATGAAGCAGCAGCTCGCGTTGCGAAAGAAGCAATCGCGACAGGGCAATCTGTTCGAGAACTTTGTGTGAAAAATGGTGTATTGTCACAAGAGGACTTAGAGTTAATTCTAGATCCATTCGAAATGACACACCCAGGGATTGCAGGAGCAACTCTTTTAAAGAAAAATTAAAAGAAGAGGGGGGACAAGTCCCTCCTCTTTGTTTACAATATAGGGATTTTATATGTGAATAGAGGTAGGGAGATTATAAGTAAGTAACAGTGGCGTTTAATAGTTCATAGAAACAAAATTAAGAGGAGCAGCAATATAATCAACATCACTTTTAAATAAAGAGGATTTATTAAAACATCTTATCATGTTAACAACAAGTTTACATGAATCTTTATAAATAACTATGACCAACCATGAATCAATAGTTGGCCATAATGATCTTAAAGATCCATATCTTTTAATCCGGGACTATGCTCATTTGGCATTTCAGGAAGTTCTGGTACAGGAAAACCTTTTGGCGGGTCCGTTACTGCTAATGTTCCTTTGTTTCTACTTGGTGATTCACCTTGGAATATTTCTCCCATTCTTGTTGGATCTAAGCTAAAATTAAATTGTGCGTTATGGAATCCCATGTCTACATACTTTCTGCACTCTGGGTATTTATTAATATCATAGTTCGGCACAGGGAAGAGTTTCCCCCATTCAACACCCAATGTCTCTAAAGCCTTTGCGAAAGCATTTTGATGTGCATTATCACGTACAATTAAAAATGCAAGTGTTTCTCTAAAAGTTTGATTGGAACTCATTTCATAAATTCTAGTTTTTTGAAGTACACCTGTAGATTCAAGTACTACGTTATCTAATAAATCGCTAATTAAATTCCCATGGCTATATACCCAAGATCCATTCCATGGGTTGCCAGCTGCATCAACGGGCAATGAACTTTGAGCACCTACAATAAAGTGATGAGGATTGGCATGTTTAACCGCTTCATCAAGTGGTGCTGTGTCAACACCTGCATTTCCTGGTGTAGGTTCACCAGATCCAGTTAATAGTTGATTAATTGTATGTTGTACAAGTTCTACATGGCTTATTTCTTCTAAAAAAACACCTCGAAGTAAATCACGATATTGCTTCTCTTTCCCTCTAAAATTTGAGCTTTGGAAGAAGTATTGCATCATTGTACGCATTTCGCCATAATGCCCACCTAATATTTCTTGTAAAACTTTTGCGGCAGCTGGATCTGGCTTGTCTGGCTTGATAATATTAATCAGTTCTTCTTTATAATAAAACATGAAGTACACCTCTTTTAAGTTAGTTAACATTGTTATCGTGTCCGCTATTTGGTTACTTAATACTTTAATTCATGTTTTTACCAATTATTTATTGCCTCAAAATGCAAAGTTTTTGAAAATAACTATTTTAGATGTGAGATGAAAATAGGGGATAGATACTTAGCATTTAATAAAAAAAGATAAGATTACGAAATGTAATCTTATCTTTTCATTAAGAATAATGAATTGTAGCTTCAAGGCTTCAGAATGACTTTTATACAATCATCTTCACGATTATTAAAAATTTGATAACCGTAGCTCGCTTCTTCAAGGGGGATTTTATGTGTAATAATCTCTTTTGGATCAAATTCTTTATTTGTTATTTTTTCAAATAGTTCCGGCATAAAATGAATGACAGGTGCTTGTCCCATTTTAAGATTAATATTTCTAACCCAAAATGCCCCGAGTGGAAATGCATTATAATTGCCACCATAAACGCCAGTCATTTGAACCGTTCCATATTTCCTTACGGCTTTCGTAGCGATTTGAATAGGGCCGAGAGTTCCGCCTTGTAGTTTCAATTTTTGTTCCAGAAATTCTAGAGGCGATTTTTTTCCATCCATTCCCACGCAATCAATGACTACATCGGCACCGCCATGTGTAATTTCCTTTAAATGTTCTCCCATATCTGGAAATTTTGTAAACTCAAATACCTCAACATTGTTAATCTTTTTTGCATAATTCATCCGATAATCTAAGTAATCCACTGCAATTACACGTTTAGCACCTTGCATCCAAGCGAATTTTTGTGTCATTAATCCAACAGGTCCACAACCAAGGACGATAACAGTATCACCTGGCTTAACGCCTGCGTTTATTACACTCCAATAGGCTGTTGGTAAAACATCTGATAGAAATAGTAGGGATTCATCTTCAAGTTCGCATGATTCCGGTATAACAAATGGAGTAAAATTACCAAATGGAACTTTTAAATATTCTGCTTGTCCTCCTGGATGATTACCAAATTTCTCTGTGTAACCAAAGTATCCACCAGAATCGTAATGAGGGTTTGAGTTATCACATTGACTTTCCATTTCATGTTGGCAATAGAAACAATGTCCACAAGAAACGTTGAAGGGGATGACAACACGATCGCCTTTTTTCACTTTAGTGACATCTGGCCCGACTTCTTCAACGATTCCCATTGGTTCATGGCCGATAATGTATCCTTGAGGTAAGGGCATGTTGCCTTGATATAGATGTAAATCAGAACCGCAAATAGCGGTTGAAGTAATTTTTACAATAATATCATCTTTTTTCTCTAATTTTGCATCATCCACTTGTTTAACCTGTACTTGGTTTGGTCCTTGATAGGTTACAGCTTTCATCTCATATCTCCTTTTGAATTATGTCTCAAAACATAATTTTATTTAATCTCTTGGTGAAATAGAAATCCTTCTTTTATTTACTGAAGGGAATTAGAAAGTATACATAGTGTTGTTATGAAAGTATGTTATATCAGTTATTCTTTCTTATATGTTTTGCCCTACTTTAAGAAAAAAATCAATTTTTATTCATAATCTAATTTCCATAAAAAGGATAATTATTATTTCATAATTTGTAGCATATTAAAAACATCGGAGGTGAAACAATATGGGAAAAAATAATAGTGGAAGTCGTAATGAAGTATTAGTTCGAGGCGCTGAACAAGCTCTTGATCAAATGAAATATGAAATTGCACAAGAGTTTGGTGTACAACTTGGTGCAGATACAACAGCTCGTTCAAACGGATCTGTTGGTGGTGAAATTACAAAACGTTTAGTAGCAATGGCAGAACAACAACTTGGTGGTAGAGCTAACCGCTAAGTAAATTAGCTTAAAATATAGCAAATATGTAAATCAATTTCTTTTGTGTATTCATAAAAATAAAAAACCTTATATTAAACAGATTCTCACTCAAAGATTATTGATAATCTTCTTTCATAATCTTTGAGTATTTAATTTGTAAACTACTTTCCTAAACAATAAACACGCAGTGTTGGAAAGGTGTTTTCCATGCATAGTAGAAAATCTTTTGCAGGAAAAAGCATACTTAAAAATTTGATTTCAATATTGAAATCAATATTTATTATGATATTTTCGAAAGGTAGGAATTTAAAAATGGGTATATTAAGTGGAAATCCTCAAAATGAACCTTTACATTACGGAGAAGTATTTGACATTTGGAGTTATCTTCTTGCTGCACAGGGTGCAATTGCAAGCCATCAAGTGTTTATGAATCACACAGGTGATGAAGATTTGAAGAAGTTTTTAGAAGGCTTAATTGAAAATGATATGAATTCGGAAATAGAAGAATTAAAAGCTCTTTTAAAGATTAATGGGGTCGCTTTACCGCCAGCACCTCCAGAACGTCCAGTTGCATCTATTGAAGACATTCCTCCGGGAGCGCGTATTAATGATGTTGAAATTGCTGCAGCTGTTTCTACAGGATTAGCAGCTGGACTTGTGACATGTAGTCAAGTAATGGGAAAATGTCTTCGAGAAGATGTAGGTATGCTATTCGGACAATTTCATATGAAAAAAGCGCAGGCAGGTGTAACTCTGCTACGTTTAAGTAAGAAAAAGGGATGGGTAGTTCCACCTCCATTACATGTAAGAAATTCTGACCAAGCGTAATAAATAAAAATAAAAATAAAAATAAAAATAAAAAAGTGGCGTTGGCCACTTTTTTATTTTTTAGGTGTATCCTCAAGCTTGGACTTATTTATTGTGGAAGAATCCATATATTCATCTGATATCTCCATAGCGTATTTATCATGGTGAATATGATTATGTTCTCTTAATTCATTGTCATTACGCAGTACTAACTTCTGCATATAAATATGGAAGAAAACTTCTATTCCGCCAATAATTAAAGCAGCTAAAAATGAAGAAAATCCAATATTATGAGTAGCATCTAAATTAGTAAACAAGGATGTTAATAACCAAATTCCAAAGAAGCTTAAACCGAAATCTGCCATTGTAGCAATCGCATTTCCGTATTTAGGTAAAATGAAGAGATCTCCGATTAAATAGGCAGTTCCCGTAAGGAAAAGAGAAATTAATAATACTTTAGGAATTGAAATGCCTTGAAAGATACTGAGCATGATTAGCAATACTGCAGTTATCGCTGTGTACTTAATTAATAAAGCAACAATATGTTTCATCTTTTTTCCTCCACTATTTAAAAGTATATTGAATAAAACATTCCATTAAAAACGGGTTATGCTTTTATATAGCGTAACCCGTTTTATATTGTAATGGAGGTCTATTTATGATATCCCATGGCACGTATGTTATATTTCGTTCTCCTATACACTATTATTTTGGGCTTAAAGAGCATCAATTATACCTTTGAATTCGTGGTCGTAATTACCAATTAATTAACTATATATTTTATCATGTAATTTAACATATTAAAGAAAGAAGGAGGTGAATTAACATGTCAAACAATAACAGTGGAAGCAGCAACCAATTATTAGTACGTGGCGCTGAACAAGCTCTTGATCAAATGAAATATGAAATTGCTCAAGAATTTGGAGTGCAACTTGGTGCAGATGCAACAGCTCGTGCAAACGGATCTGTTGGTGGTGAAATTACAAAACGTCTTGTATCATTAGCTGAGCAACAACTTGGCGGTGGCGTTACTCGTTAATTTTATATACGAAATGGATATAGAGGAGAGGCATGCTGTCTCTCCTTTCTCATACATTTTTTTAGTAAATAAGCTTAGTAGCGTTAGAATTTTTTTAGATTTACAACTATAACTCGAATTTATTTGTTTAAATTTTATACTCTCGAGGTTTTAAATATATAATTAATTTTTGTGAAATAAAAGATAAGAGGTTATATTTGATGCGAAAGGGGCAGAAAAAATGAAATATGAAGCGTTATTTACAGTTGAGATTTCTGTAGGAAGTGAAAGAGTAGCAAACCATAAAATAAAGGCTCATGATGTCGTTGATGTTGTTGAAAAGCTTGCTGAGAAGTATTTAAGTAATCATGAGGGACATTCTCGAAATGAATAAAGGAGAATAGTAATATGACCTGTCATGATGTTAATAATGAAACGAAAGAAAAAAAAGATTTAAAATGGTGGCAACTCTCACTTATTGGGATTGGTTGTACGATAGGGACGGGCTTTTTTTTAGGATCTAGTATAGGAATTAAAATAGGTGGTTCTTCAATTATTCTTATTCTTATTTTAACTGGATTCACTACATATATTGTATTTGAGGCATTGGCAAAAATGGCTGTAGAAGATCCACAAAAAGGATCTTTTCGCATTTATTCAAGAAAAGCTTTTGGAAATTGGGCGGGTTTTAGTCATGGATGGACATATTGGTGTTCTGAACTGCTTATTATGGGTAGCCAGTTAAGTGCGTTAGGAATCTTTTCACGCTACTGGTTTCCTAAAATACCATTATGGATATTTGCTACTATATATGGAGTAGCGGCTATATTAATTATTTTTATAGGGGTAAAGATATTCGAACGTTTAGAGAAATGGATGGCTATCATAAAGATCGCTGCTATTATGGGGTTTATTGTAATTGCTATTTTGGTTATTTTAGGATTTATAAAGGGTGGTTTATATAAAGCACAAATTCCGCGGAATTTTAAAGATTGGTTTCCAAATGGATTAAAAGGCACTTGGTCCTCTCTAATTTATGCATTTTATGCATTTGGAGGAATTGAAATTATGGGGTTAATGACAATAAGGCTTAAAGACCCTAAAGATGCAAAGAAATCAGGAAGAGTAATGTTAATGATTTTAACGATTATTTACGTAGTCTCTTTAGGGTTGGCAATTATGATGGTTCCATTAAACCAGTTTAATACGAAAGAAAGTCCTTTTGTAATAGCATTACAAGATTATAATTTGCCGTACGTGCCATTTATTTTAAATGTGGTATTAATTTTAGCGGGTTTTTCCACATTAGTTGGTTCATTATTTGCAGTGACAAGTGTATTAATGAATTTAGCTGAAGAGGGAGATGCACCTGCAATGTTTGCTAAAAAAAATAAAAAAAACATCTCTTTTCCAGCCTTAATTCTTATTATAATTGGACTTGGTGCTTCTATCCTTAGTGCTTTATTCCTACCCAAAAATATATATGAATATGTAACAACTGCAGCTGGATTAATGTTGTTATATACATGGAGTTTAATTCTTCTTTCATTTTGGAAATTAATGAATCCCAAAGGTTGGATGCAGATAAAAAGTATTATTGGTCTTATTATGATTGCATTAGCTGTTAGTGGAACATTATTGCAAAAAACAACCCGTTTCGGTTTCCTAGTGAGTTTGTTGTTTTTAGGAATAGTTATTCTTGTTACTATAATTGTTCATTTTATCTCAAGAAAAAGAAATACAGCTATATGAAGTATCTTTCTTTTCACAATAGGAATAGTATGTCAGAAATAAATAATGGGAGTTATTGGAAAATAATTTGGTAAGTTTGAAAACCAAAATATAATCCATAAATAATAAGTGATACGCCAGATACTACCGTTATAAGAGACAATATACGAGCATTCAAAATTTTACGAAACATACTAGATGTACTTGCCATCGTAATATCCCATATAAAAATACCTAAAATAATCCCTAAGCTATATAACAAAAGCTGCTCTTTATTATAAGAAGAAGCGGCTTTTGCTAATATCGAGCCGAAAATGCCAAGCCAAAATAGGATTGTTAATGGATTAGATAAAGACATAAAGAAACCAGAAAAGAAGCTTTTAATAATTGAATCGTCATTTCTAGTATTACTAATGCTAATTTGATTCGCGTTTTTTAAACTTTCGATGCCTGTATAGATTAAAACAAAAGCTCCGAAAGACCATAAGAAAAGTTTTATAATATCTTTTTCAAGGAAATGAATTACCCCTAAATAAATAAGTGCCATGTAGATAACATCTGCAAGTAAGGCTCCTATGCCGAGAATCCAAGCGTGAAAAAAACCACTTCTAATACCCTTTTCTAACTGTGCAGCATTTATAGGCCCCATTGGAGCAGATAATGATAAACCCAAGAAAACATAGCTTAAAAATATCCCCACGTATAACATGCTCCTCCCACTAAATTTGATCTATATTAAATCTATTCAGTGGTTAAAGTTTGTACAACTAAATAATAAAAAGCAGAGGGGATTATTTATTTTTATGCAAGTATTTTATTATTCGAGAAAATGGACACTTTGATGGAATTGTCTCATCATCACGTAAAAAATATTGCTGCCATTCATAATTATCTTTTTGACCATAATCTTTGAGAGAAGGATGAATAGGAGCTTTATCATAAGCGGCTAGACGTTGACGTATTAAGTTTTTTAGTTTTCTACTGCGTTTCTCAGAGCTCATAATCCCCTGTAAAACCCATCTAGGGGTTAAAGCGAGCATCATACATGAAAAATGTCTACTTTGTCTATTGACATGGGCGGGTGTAGCGCAGTAAACGAAATATGATTCATTATGAAAGCAAAATTCCCAAGTGTTTTCCATAGGGTCATTTGGAATGTGTGTAGGCCATTCCATCTCGTCCAAACGGCTAGTTGTATTAAGGAGAGACCAATAAATATGTTCAAAATCTTCAACTGTAGTTTCTCGCTCTAAATCTATTGGTGTATGAATAAAAACAATAAATGAGGCATATTGACCTGTTTCTCTAGAACATTCAGTATATTCTTTAAGTAATGCAGCAAAATCCGCACTAGTACTCATATCTCTAGGATCACCAATGAATCCGTATCTGAGGTGATTGGCTGTAAAACCGTGTTGGGCTGGTATACAAGGGAAAGGTTTATTTTTATCTGTCATTTTCAATTTGAAAGAACGAAAAGCTTCTTGTTGCCAATGTGGAAGGGTAGTAAAAATTTTTTGTAAAGAGTCTTTATCATAAAGTATAGTCATCTTTTTATCCCTCCTAAGTCATAATATATAGCCTATTAATTACTTAGGAATGGGTGACTAACACAGCAAGAATAATTATTTTTCGATTTATTAAAATGAAATAATTTAATGGGTAACCCCTGCAACGAGTTACTTTAATATCTAATAATGTATAAATTTAAGTAACTATAAAATTTGAAAAAATATGTAGGTACAATGTTCACATTTATATTTTCTAACTAGTATGGTTTATAACGAAATAAGAAAGGATGTATTATGATGTGGATTTTTAAAGAAGAAAAAATTAAATTTATAGATTGTAAAGGCGAAGAAGTCATTTTGAAAATCAAAATTAAGGATATAAAAAAGTAGGGAAGAGGAATTAGGTCTATTTTATTGTGATTAACATAGAAGAATGGAAAGAAATGATAAATTAGGTTGAAATGAATTCATATAGTATAGGCCCTTTTTGAATTTTTTTGCATAATGTAGAATGAATGCATATTAAGGAGGAACATCTATGTCTTATCCTAATCAATTAGCTTGGCATGAAACATTGGATTTACATGAATTAGTAGCATTCCAAGCGAATGGTTTAATTAAATTAAAAAAATCAGTTAGAAATGTACCAGATCAAGCACTTCAATCGTTATATATTAAAGCTATAAATGCTATACAAAACAATTTACAAGAGTTAGTACAGTTTTATCCATATGCTCCTGGATTTCAATCGCAACATCGTGATGACACTGGATTTTACGCTGGAGATTTGCTTGGGTTAGCAAAGACATCTGTTCGAAATTATGCAATAGCGATTACTGAAACTGCAACACCGCGACTTAGAGAAGTTTTAACCCGTCAAATAAATGGTGCTATACAATTACACGCACAGGTTTTTAATTTTATGTATGAACGTGGTTACTATCCAGCTTATGATTTAAAGCAGCTATTAAAAAATGATGTGCAGAATGTGCAAAAGGCGATACAAATGCAATATTAAAATGAAGATATGGAAATTATCTTTAGAGAAAAACTATAGTTTATATATAGGTCGAATAGTTAAGACTAAATGGTAATTTCCATTGTTAATAAATTGATTAAATTCTACTAATATAAATTCATTCTAAAATATTTAAGAAATTATACAAAGGCTGTTTTAGAATACGAGAATCTATATTTAAGAACTTGTTAGAGAATTATTTTTTAAATAGAAGTAGATGTTTGTATAATATGTGGTGATTATTGGTAAAAAAAGTTGTTATCGGGAATCTCTTGAACTAGAATTTTTAGTACAAGCTATAACGGATGTTTGTACATGTTTTAAACAGGAGAGTCATTCATTTTGAATTAACTTTGTTTAGTTTTCATTTGAAAAACAAACAAAAAATAAAAAAGTAGAAATAAAATATATAAATTCCAAACACTTGGAATTGTAGATATTCCGAAATAGATTCCTCCAGGTAATAACCAAATACTGCAAATTAAAATCAAAATATTTTCTCTTTTAACTATTGAAATGAACGCCCAAAAAGAGGGGAGTAATAACATGAAAAGAACCGTGATGAAAAAGTCTTTATTAGATAGTTGATCGCTATACGGATTAAAATATAGAAATAATAGCGAAAGTAAAAAGATACTTATAGATGAAATCAATCCTACATAAACATGTATATTGTTTTTCATAATTAAGATTCTCCCCTCAATAACAATCTACTTATAATTCTATTTTCAAAAACAAATTTTATGTAATTGTTCTATAAATAAAAAAGCAGTTAGCAAAAGCTAACTGCAGTGAGAAATTTACATCCATGAAATTAAGGAGTATAACTATCTCATGGGTTAAGTATAGTATGAACAAAAAAATTGAGCTTATACTAAAAAATTAAAAAGAGCAGTTATTGATTATGACTGCTCTTTAATGGCAAGAAATAAAGCCTGGGTAAGAAGCAGACTTTATTATATATAGTGTTTGCGAAATTTCAATTTTTATTCCAAAAGAGTAGTGCTATTCTTAGAATATAGATATTGCCTACATTCAGTTTTTTAACAGATTAAGTTTAAAAGCTTTTAAAGGATGATTTTGCATTATACTTTGATTCATTAATATAAAAATAAACAAAGTATTTCCGCGTTTAATGCATCTTTTTATCTATATATTTTCCGTAATCAGGTACAGCAATTTTATCAAATTCTTGAACGAGTGTTTTGAGGCTTGTTGATAGCAATTCACCCGACATCGGTATTCCATGTCCAGTAACAGCGGTTAGAGGCTTTAACTTTTCTAGCTTAAGAACTGACTCTTTAGCGGCTTTCCAGTTTGTTGTTAAATAGCGAGGCGGACCGCTTATTTCCTGTTCTTGAGTTATGACTTTATATAGATACTCCTGTTTCACTGTAACAAAAGCGTCCCCAGCAATTAAAGTTCGGTCTTTTTCTCGGAATAATGAAATATGCCCTGGAGTATGTCCTGGTGTATGAATCCATCTAAACTCTGGCATATGGGGAACAGTTCCATCGGTAGGTAGCGCTTTCACATTATTTCCTAAGTCAATTGGTTCGTTTGGGAACAGAGGAGACATTTTCGCTACCATACCACCTTCAACTGTAGGGTCTGGTTCTGGATAGCTTTGTTGTCCGGTCAGGAACGGTAGCTCCATTTGATGTGCATAGACGGGAACATCCCAATGCTTGATGAGTTCAATTATTCCCCCAACATGATCAAAATGGCCGTGAGTTAAAATAATTACTTTTGGGCGACTATTGGTACCAAATCGATCCTCAGCGATAGAGATAATTTCATTTGCACATTTAGGCATTCCAGCATCAACTAAAACAAAATCATTGGTCTTAGGATTTCCAACAAAGCATATATTGACGATTTGAATCGTGTAACAAAATAAATCAGGCAATACTTCGATGCCGTGACCACTTTCAATTGAAGTTGCTGGAATAAACTTGTAATCACTTCCATAATTCATTTCATTGTCCAATTTTTCTCCCCCTTAATATATTTTAATACGACATTATAGTTCCCTAATCTTGAAAATTCATTTTGGCGAATTTGAGAAAAGAATTAATGCGGGATTAAAAAACAATAATTTAGTCCTAGAATTAAGAGGGATTCATATCAATTTATATAAAGTGCAAACAAAAAATATTGCTTTTAAAGTCACAGATTCTACTATTCTTGAGGCGAATTTATGGCTTAATAAAAGATTTATAAAGATATTACAATATGGATTTATATAAAAAAGACATAACAAAGTTCGATAGAAATCCATTATGTCTAATGATTGCTTTTCATAATAAAAGAATGTTTAAGTTTGGTGATGTAATTGAAGTGAATTAGAGGGGAAATAGAAGTGATGATCTCTTCCTAACTTAATTATATCATGTAATTTACGTTCGAAATAGACTGTTTCTTCTCATTTACTACTGTTACAATCAAGAACACATGAATAGTAAGGAGAGGTGCCAAATGAGTTCTTTCGTTCTCGATTTTCAGGAAATAGAAAAAACGCAGCTTTTTCTCGTTGGTGGAAAAGGATTGAATTTAGGGGAGTTATCCAATATTCAAGGGATACAAGTGCCAGAAGGATTTTGTGTTACAACGGTAGGGTATGAACAGGCCATCGGAAAAAATGGAGCGTTTCAAACTTTATTGAATCAATTAGCAATGCTAAAAATTGAGGAACGAGATCGAATTGGTGAAATTAGTAAGCAGATTAGAGAAGTCATTATGGCGGTGGAAATTCCAGTTGATGTAGTGGAATCAGTAGCTCATTATCTCTCGCACTTTGGCGATGAACATGCATATGCAGTGCGTTCGAGTGCTACTGCTGAAGATTTACCGTATGCCTCGTTTGCTGGTCAACAAGATACGTATTTAAATATTATTGGAAAAGAAAACATTTTGCAGCATATTAAAAAATGCTGGGCTTCTTTGTTTACAGATCGGGCGGTTATATACCGAATGCAAAACGGTTTTGATCATAATCAAGTTTCTATATGTGTTGTCATTCAAAAAATGGTTTTCCCTGAGGCTTCAGGGATTTTATTTACTGCGGATCCGATTACTTCGAATAGGAAGGTGTTGTCAATCGATGCCAGCTTTGGACTTGGCGAGGCGCTAGTATCTGGATTGGTTTCTGCCGATAATTATAAGGTAAAAGAAGACGAAATCGTCGAAAAGGTCATCGCAACGAAAAAATTAGCCATCTATGGACGAAAAGAAGGCGGAACAGAGAGAAAGAAAATTGCTCCTAATCAGCAAAAATTTCAAACACTTACTGAGCAACAGATTTTACAACTAGCACGCATCGGAAGACAAATCGAAGCTTATTTTGGTTGTCCGCAAGATATTGAATGGTGCTTAGTTGATGATACAATTTATATAGTCCAAAGCAGACCGATTACGACTTTATATCCAATTCCAGAAGTAAATGATGGGGAAAATCACGTGTATATATCAGTTGGTCACCAACAAATGATGACCGATGCGATGAAACCATTAGGTTTATCTTTTTTCCTGTTAACGACTAGTGCACCTATGTGTAAAGCCGGAGGAAGACTATTTGTTGATGCTACGCAAAGACTAGCTTCACCTGCTAGCAGAGATTACTTAATAAACACTTTAGGTAAATCGGATCCGCTCATACGAGATGCATTAACGACTGTAATTGAGCGAGAGAATTTTATTGAATTGTTATCGGATGATGAAAAAGAAAAGGATCTTAGTAAAAAAGTGCCACCTGCAAGTTCGCAACCACAACCTGAAAACGATCCGGAAATCGTTACGAATTTAATAAAGAATAGTGAATCATCAATAGAAGAGTTAAAACGAAACATGCAAACGAAATCAGGGGTGGATGTACTTGATTTTATTTTAGAAGACATTCAGCAATTAAAGAAAGTATTATTTAACTCGCAAAGTATAGCTATCATTATGGCAGGTATGAATGCTTCATCATGGATTAATGAAAAGATGGAACAATGGTTAGGGGAAAAGAATGCAGCAGATGTACTTTCACAATCTGTACAACATAATATTACGTCAGAAATGGGGCTAGCGTTATTGGATGTGGCAGATGTGATTCGGCCGTATCCGGAAGTCATTGCGTATTTACAGCATGTAGAAGATGACAGCTTTTTAGATGAATTAATTCAGTTTAAAGGCGGGGAAAAAGTTCGGGATGCAATCGATGCTTTTCTAAATAAATATGGAATGAGATGCAGCGGAGAAATCGACATTACGAAAACGCGCTGGAGTGAACAGCCAGCTACAATTATACCGATGATTTTAAATCATATAAGAGACTTTGAATATGGTGCTAGTAAGCGGAAGTTTGAAGAAGGGCTGCAGGAAGCTTTGAAAAAAGAAAAAGAGTTGTTAGAGCGATTGCAGCACTTGCCGGATGGGGAACAAAAAGTAGAAGAGACGAAGAGAATGATTCGTAACATCCGCAATTTCATCGGTTATCGTGAATATCCGAAATACGGCATGATTCATCGTTATTTCATATATAAGCAGGCATTACTGAAAGAAGCAGAGAAACTTGTGCAAAATAATGTTCTGGATGAAATAGAAGATATATACTATCTAACTTTTGAAGAACTTCACGAAGTCGTCCGCACAAATAAACTAGATTACAAGATTATTCATAAACAAAAAAATGCGTACAAATTATATGAAAAACTAACACCTCCGCGTGTTATCACGTCTGATGGAGAAATCATTACAGGTAAGTACAAACGCGAAAATCTCCCGGCTGAAGCAATTGTAGGTTTGCCTGTTTCTTCTGGAGTGGTTGAGGGGAGAGCACGCGTTATTTTAAACATGGAAGACGCGAATTTGGAAGATGGAAATATATTAGTTACGGCATTTACCGATCCTGGGTGGACACCTTTGTTTGTTTCTATAAAAGGGTTAGTCACTGAAGTCGGCGGGCTTATGACGCACGGAGCAGTGATTGCACGTGAATATGGCCTGCCAGCAGTTGTTGGAGTAGAGAACGCTACGAAACTAATAAAAGACGGGCAACGAATTCGGGTACATGGAACAGAAGGATATATTGAAGTGTTGTAGTTGTATTTTAGATAAATAAAGAAATCGTCCACTAAATATAGTGGACGATTTCTTTATGATTTTAATAGTTTTATCAACTTTCATCAATATTTTCTGAAATATTGATGAATCAGAATGTATGTTCATCTAAAACAAAGGATTTTTTCAAAAATATTACAAATTCAGACAATACATTGATAATTTTCTGAATTTTCCGTAATATATAAACGTTGTATCGTATTTAATATTGGGGAGGAATAGGGATGAAGAAAAAACCTTTTAAAGTGCTGTCTACGCTTGCGGCGGCAGCTGTGCTTAGTTGCACATTTGGGTATGGGGGTCAATCTGTTTATGCGGCAACGCCGTCTAATGGAGGAACTTTAAGTCCGATTGATGAAAATTTAATTCAAGAGGAGCGTTTAGCAGATGCGCTCAAGAAACGCGGTGTAATTAATGAATCTACGTCGAAAGAAGACACATTAAAAGCTGTTGAAAAATACGTAGAGAAGAAAAAAGGAGAAAATGCGGGAAAAGAACCAGCAGCGGGGGATAGTGTTACGAGAGAAGCGGCTGACTTTTTGAAAAAAGTTAAAGATGCAAAAGCAGATGAGAAAGAAAAAGCAGATCAACCTGCTAGTGGTCCAGTAGCGGGACAAGAGCCGGTTAAAGGGGGATTAAACGGCCAAGTACCAACTACTTCAGCGAAGCAAAAACAATATAACGGCGATGTTCGTAAAGATAAAGTTCTCGTATTGCTAGTAGAGTTTGCGGACTTTAAGCATAACAATATTGATCAAGTACCAGGTTATATGTATTCAAATGATTTTAATCCAGAACATTATCAAAAAATGTTATTTGGTAATGAGCCATTTACACTCTTTGATGGTTCAAAAGTACCAACATTTAAACAATATTATGAAGAGCAATCTGGTGGTAGTTATACAGTAGATGGCACAGTAACAAAGTGGTTGACAGTTCCTGGTAATGCGGCAGATTATGGCGCAGATGCAGGAGATGGCGGTCATGATAATATGGGACCAAAAGGACCTCGTGATTTTGTAAAAGAGGCATTAAATGCGGCTGTAGAAAGTGGTATTGATTTATCTGAATTTGACGAATACGATCAATATGACAATAATGGTGATGGCAATAAAAATGAACCAGATGGTCTGATTGATCACTTAATGGTTATTCACGCTGGAGTTGGGCAAGATGGGGGCGGTGGTAGACTAGGTGATGATGCAATTTGGTCACATCGTTGGCACCTTGGAACACCATATCCAATTGAAGGAACAAAAGCAAAAGTTGATAACTGGGGCGGTAAGATGGCAGCATACGACTACACAATTGAGCCAGAAGACGGAGCGGTTGGTGTATTCGCACATGAATTTGGTCATGATTTAGGTCTTCCAGATGAGTATGATACGAAGTACACAGGAGCAGGTGAGCCAATTAACTCCTGGTCTGTTATGAGTGGCGGTAGCTGGGCTGGTAAAATTGCAGGAACAACGCCACCGAGTTTCTCTCCGCAAAACAAAGAGTTCTTTCAAAAGAACATGGGTGGAAACTGGGCCAATATTGTAGAGGTTGACTATAATAAATTAAATCGTGGTATTGGCTATGCGACGTATTTAGATCAAAGTGTAACGAAATCAAATCGTCCTGGTCTGATTCGTGTTAACTTACCAGATAAAGAGGTAAAAGGTATTCAGCCTGCATTCGGTAAGAAGTACTACTATAGTACAAAAGGTGATAACCTTCATACAACATTAGAAACGCCAGTGTTTGATTTAACAAATGCAACAAATGCGAGGTTTGATTATAAATCAATGTATGAAATTGAAACGGATTATGACTTCCTTGAAGTACATGCAGTGAAAGAAGATGGTACGAAAACGTTAGTGGATCGAATTGGTGAAAAAAATGTGAAAAGTGGTCTAGACACAACAGATGGTAAATGGGTAGATAAGTCTTATGACTTAAGCAAATTCAAAGGTCAAAAAGTAAAATTAGTATTCGAATACATTACAGATGGTGGTTTAGCGCCGACCGGTTTTACTTTTGATAATGCTACATTAACTGTAGATGGAAATGTTGTGTTCTCTGATGATGCAGAAGGTGAAACGAAATTTAAATTAAATGGTTTTGTTGTAGCAGACGGTTTTGATAAGAAGAAGCATAACTACTATTTAGAGTGGAGAAACTATGCTGGTGCTGATCAAGCGTTAAAATATAGCAGTGGTGTACCATATAATACAGGTCTGCTAGTATGGTATGCAGACTCTAGCTTTACAGATAATTGGGTTGGTTTACATCCAGGTGAAGGTTTCTTAGGAGTTGTTGACTCTCACCCAGAGGCAATTGTTGGAACACTAAACGGCAAACCAACTGTTAAAAATAGTACACGATTCCAAATCGCAGATGCTGCGTTCTCCCTTAACCAAACGCCAGCATGGAAAGTGGTATCTCCAACACGCGGAACATATGATTACAAAGGATTACCAGGTGTAACGAAGTTTGATGACTCTAAATTGTATATAAATGATTTAATCCCAGATGCAGGACGTAAATTACCGAAATTTGGATTGAAATTTGAAGTAGTTGGACAAGCAGATGATAATTCTGCGGGTGCAGTTCGTTTATATCGTTAATAATGTAGAAGCTGTTGAAGGGGAGTCCTTTCAACAGCTTTTTTTACAGAAACATAAATTTCAAGTTATTAATAAAATAATAGAAATTACTAAGCAAGCGGGCTTATTTCTTTAAGCCAGCAGCATAAAAAGGTCCATGAACTGCGATTGTTGATAAAAAGCGAGCAATCTCCTCAGGTGTTTCTTTTTGTCCATTATTTAACCATTGTTGGATGACACCTATATGTGCAGATGCCATATAAGAAGTTAAATATTCGCTTGGAACAAGTAAATTCTCCTTATTAATGAGGGGACCATTCGTATCTTCAAATAATGTTTTCCACATAAAGTCTTTCAGTTTTGTTTGGAAAGATAAATCTCCTTTCGGACTTAGTACAGCTCTCATAAAATCACTATTTTCATTTAGAAATTCAAGAATAGAAGTGATAAGTATAAATGGCATTGTTGGAGAAGGATTTGATCCAAGGTCAGCAATAACTTCCGGGAATTTCTGTTTAGCAATGTTAGAAAACTCGTACATAATGTCTTCTTGGCATTTTGTCATTAAATCAAATTTATCTTGATAGTGCGCATAGAAAGTACCGCGATTAATGTTTGCTTTCGTTGTAATATCTTTCACTGTAATGGAGTCAAAACCTTTTTCTTCAATTAGCTCCACCAATGCATTTCGTATGGCAGTTTTCGTACGAACAACACGCAAATCTAAATTATTATCGCGCAAAGCATATCCCTCCTTAATTTTACTCAACACATTTGGAAAATGTGTCTTATAACCAACACATTCACGATTTTTGATTATTGTATAAGGTTCAACTCGAACATATAATTCAAAATATAAATAAACAACACGTTGTTGGTTATTATAGATCAAATTAAAGGAGGAGAAAAGAAAATGTTTAAAAATAAACTTTTATTTTTATCACCAGTTATTGCACTACTTGTTGTTTTTATTTTTTCATTAACGTTATTTCCAACTGTTCAACCAAAGCCGAAAAACTTACCAATTGCAATTGTAAATGAGGATCAAGGTGTAGAAATTCCAAATCAACTGAAAATGAATATGGGGCAAACGATCGTTGATAACATGAAAAAAACAGCGAAATCAGAGGAAGAACCCGTAGTGAAGTGGGTAGAAGTAAAAAATAAAGAAGCCGTTCAAAAGGGATTAAACAATAAAGAGTATTACGCGGCATTAGTCATCCCGAAAGAATTTAGCGCAAAACAAGCGTCGTTACGAACGCCACAGCCATCTTCACCTGAGATAGAAATATATATTAATCAAGGAATGAATACGGCTGCATCAACTATGGCAGGGCAAATATTACAGGTGATCGTTGATAATATGAACAATAATGTTCGTACGCAAATATTAGAAGGGCTGAAAGCAAAAGGAGCTACTGTAACAACAGATCAAGCTGCGAAATTAGTAACACCTATTGTAAAGAACGTGAAAAATGTGAATGAGGTCGGCAAAAATAGTGCGAACGGTAATTCACCAATATCATTGTTCCAGCCGTTATGGATTGCAAGTTTAGCTAGTGCAGCGATTATTTTTATTGCGATTAGTAAAATGCCAGTAAGATCAAGAAAAGAAAACTTTCTGTTAAAAGTAAAACAAATCGTAACAGGAGCTATTGCGACACTTGTAATTGGGTTTGGTCTTACATGGATTGCAGATGGGATGGTAGGATTAAATATTTCGAACTTCACGGATACAGCTCTATTCTTATCCATTACTTCTTTTAGTTTCTTCTTAATGATATCTGCAGTACTATCATTAGTTGGGCTAAAAGGAATCGGTTTATTCGCTTTATTACTATTCTTCGGGGCACCGTTATTATCATTAGCACCTGAGATGTTGTCTCCGTTTTATCAAGACTGGGTTTACTCATGGTTACCAATGAAATTTATGGTTGAAGGCCTAAGAGAAATCTTCTTCTTCGGAAAAGGGTTAAGCTGGAATACACCTGTTATTGTACTCGTTTGGATTGGTATAGTAAGTATGGTTACTATATTAGCAACTGCACTCAAACGTAGTGTAGTAAAAGGGCATAAAACAGAATTGAACGCTTAAAAACAAGCCGTTTCACTAATTAGTGAAACGGCTTGTTTTTGATTTTTTCTCAATGTAAATGCCTGATTGTTGAAAAGTGTAGTGTTTAGAATTAAGGCGAAATCTCTAAAGATCGCGTACGTTCCAAACAATCTCACCACGTTCATCATCCCACGTACTGTGATGACGCTTAAATCCTATCTTTTCTAGTACCCGGAGGGAAGCGATATTCCAAGCACCTACAGTCGACCAAAGTCTTTGGCGCCCAGTAGCAATCGCCGCGTCCAGTACAACAGATGCGGCCTCAGTCGCATAACCTTTACCATGAGCGCTGCGGAACAACTCGTATGCAATCTCCGGCTCTTCAAGTGTGGAACGACCGATAATTAAGCCACAGTACCCAATGAAATCGCCTTCGTCTCTCCTTCGAATAGTGAGAAGGGAAATACCATTTTCGTCTGCCTTCTTGCGCATCTCAATAAGCCGGTTACGAACGGAGTCGAGGGTCGGCATGTCCACACCACGTTCGCCAATTAATTTTCTCATCCAAACTGAATCGGATTCCTCCCACATACTCAGGTCAAGTCGTTCGGTTTTTAGCTGGAACTCCATAGTTTTAAATAAAGATGGCATAGTGGAACCTCCTAGTTATGTCACTGAACTCATAATAGCTTCGCACTGCATCATGTTGAACCAATCGTTGATTCGCGAATTTATTTTCCTAACTCCCGCGAGAGTTTATAGCAACAGTATACAATAGTATTATTTTATGCATAATCAATTCCTTTACAAAATAGACCCTTTTCTCAAACTTTTCTTTCATTCTAAAGCCGTCCCGTTAAATACACAGGCTCCTACTATTTCTAAATGCATAAAATGTTAAGCGAAAGTATGGGGGGATATGATGTATAATTCGAATTATTATGATTGGTATAGGCAGAATGATAAGTTAATTAGTGATATTGAAAAAGCTATAAATGGAGAGTATAGCGCTATAAGCTGCTATGCAAAATTAGCGAATATGGCTCCAAATCAAGTAGAACAAAAACAAATTCTTGAAATTCGTAATGATGAAATAAAGCATTTCCACAACTTTGTACAAATTTATACGAACTTAACTGGAAGGCAGCCAAAACCACAAATTACTGAAGACTGCCCAAATACGTATTTACAAGGATTAGAGTTCGCTATACAAGATGAACAAAAAACAGTAGATTTTTATTTGGAAATTTCAGATGAGACATCGGATGTACATTTGAAAGAGTTGTTACGGAGAATAGCTGCGGATGAACAAAATCATGCAGTATGGTTTTTATATTACTTTGTAAAGTCGAAGTGAGCATTAAGAATGAACGAATGATGTGGTGCATATATTAAAAAATATTTTAAAACGTAGTCCAACAATTGAATGAAATATTTAAATGTAAGCAGAAGGAAACCGTTTCGCTAGTCGTGGAGCGGTTTTTTTATGATGTACATATGTATCGACAAAATATAGTAATTACATTTGATATATAATGTATGAAACGAAAATGAATAAGTTAGGAGCAAGCATATGAAAAGAGGGATTTTTGTAGATATTCCAAATGAATACAGCGATGTACTTTGGAAAGTATTAAAGCCAATTGATATTACTGTATTTGATTGGCGAGTGAGGGATGAGGAGTCCTACTTAATAGCACGTGGTGAATTGGATGAGGCATTATTTCCAGAAGAACCAAGTGTAGTGGAAGGGTTAGCGTTGAAAAAGTTAGTTAAAGACAACATATATTATCTTATTTTTGCAGATTTAAAAGCATATCCTAAAGGAGAAAAAGCGATAGATATTGAAACATATGAAGAGTTTAAGGAAAGTAAGTGTGAGCTAATCGTATTAGCAGTGGATGCTCAATACATACAAATTTATGTGAAAGATCAAAAAGCGATTGAATTAATGTATGAAAACGCACGGAAACAAGGATTTTATGTGAAATATGTTACAGACGAAAACGACGGTAGAACGCGTTTGTCAGTATGGTAGCAATTTGAAAGGGGAAAGGCAATATGGAGAGAAATATAAGTAAAGAACATGCAATTCGAATTGCTACTGAAAATGAAAGTGATAGTATTATCCTTTTATTAAAAGAGGTAGCACAGTGGCTACAATATAAAGAAGTGGATCAGTGGCAGTATCTTTTAGGAGAGGAAGCTACGGCTGAAATACTAGAATGTATAAGAGAGAAATATACATATGTTGTTCTGAAAGAAGATGAAATAGTTGGTACGGTTACAGTTTCTCCTAAACAAAATGAATGGGATGAACATATTTTTGGTAAAGAGGAAGTTTCTAATTCATTATATATTCATAGATTTGCGGTGAAACGGAAGTATAAGGGAAATGGAATAGGAGAATGGATTTTACGGTGGGTAGAAGAGAATGTGCAATGTGATAAAGAATATTTGAAGTTAGATTGCGTGGGGCATAATCGTACGTTGAATGATTTTTATAAGAAAAATAGTTTTGAATATGTTGGAAGTACGGATGGGCTTAGTAAGTTTCAAAAGAAAAGGAGAATGTGAATGCATCCAATTAACGTAAGTTTAGTTGAAAAGTTAATACAGGAACAGTTTCCTGAATGGGCCCATTTAGAAGTGAGACCTGTAAAGTTTAGTGGGCATGATAATAGGACGTTTCACTTAGGGGATGAGATGAGCGTAAGATTGCCAAGTGATGTGGCATATGCACCGCAAGTAGAGAAAGAAAATAGTTGGCTTCCTATATTAAGTAAGGGGCTTTCTTTACTGATTTCTACCCCACTTGCGAAAGGAAATTCGTCTGAAGCGTATCCATTGCCTTGGTCTATTAATAAGTGGATAGAGGGAGAAACAGTTACGAAACAAAACGTTCGGGATTTAAATGAATTTGCGGCGGACTTAGGATCTTTTTTAGTAGAATTGCAATCTATTAATGCGAGTAACGGACCTTTAGCTGGAACACATAATTTTTACCGAGGCGGACTTATATCTGTATATGATGAAGAGGCGAGAGTTGCTATTGAAAATAATAAGGATGTTTTTGACGAGGCATTATTAAAACACCTTTGGAATGTAGCACTTAGTTCAACATGGGATCGTAAGCCAGTTTGGGTTCATGGAGATGTAGCGCCAGGGAATTTACTCGTTAAAGATGGAAAGCTTTGTGCTGTAATTGATTTTGGTATTTTAGGTGTAGGAGATCCTGCTTGTGATGCAGCGATGGCTTGGACGTTTTTTGATGAAAATAGTAGAAATGTATTTAAAGAAGTATTACGCATGGATGAAGAAACGTGGAATAGAGCGAGAGGATGGGCACTTTGGAAGGCGTTAATTACATATGACGCAAATAGGGATAGTAATGAGAAGGTGGCAGGAGAATCTTATCGTATCATTCAAGTGATTGTGGATGATTATAAAGGGTAATAGAAAAGCCTATTTCAAAATAGGTTTTTTCATATGATTAAATAGTAGAAACGGAAAGAAGGAATAAGACATAATTATACAGAATATTTAGATAATAGGAGGTGTCGAATTTTGGGTGAAATTGAATTAAAGAGTAATGTAATTAAGACAGGGCGAGAGAAGGGGATTATTCTTCGATTTATACTTGCTAGTCTCGTTGGAGTGTTTATGTTTTTCGTTCCTGTTACGATAAACGGTGCATCGTCTATTATGATTGATCATATCGTATCGTGGATTAGGGCTTCGGTTCCTGGCATAGTACCTTATTATGCATTATTTGTTATGGCAATTGGTGCGATTTATCCATTTTATACGAAGAAATGGAATGCATCTATCGTAGATATTTGTTTTTCTATTTTAAAAGTAGTTGGCTTTGTTTTTGGCATATTATATTGTTTAAAAGTAGGACCAGATTGGTTCTTTGCGCCAGATGTTGGACCGTTTTTATATGAGAAGCTAGTCATATCAGTAAGTTTGCTCGTTCCAATTGGCTCGGCGTTTTTAGCGTTATTAGTCGGATATGGATTGCTTGAATTTATCGGTACATTTTGTCGTCCGATTATGAGGCCATTATGGAATACGCCGGGGAGATCGGCAATCGATGCAGTTGCGTCTTTCGTTGGAAGTTATTCGCTTGCTCTCCTTATTACGAATCGCGTGTATAAAGAAGGAAAGTATACGACAAAAGAAGCGGCGATTATCGCTACAGGATTTTCTACAGTATCCGCTACATTTATGATCATCATCGCAAAAACCTTAGATATTATGCATTTATGGAATGTTTATTTTTGGACTACACTTGTTGTAACATTCATCGTGACTGCTATCACCGTAAGAATCCCACCCCTTAGTAGAAAACCAGATACATATGTAACAGAAGAAGGGTTCCCAGAGCCTGTTTATAAAGAGAAAATGTTAGAACGTGCTTGGGAAGATGCGTTAGAAGTATCAAAGTCTGCACCGAGCATTATGAAAAATATTGCAATGAATTTAAAAGACGGATTTATTATGACAATGGGAATTTTACCATCCATTATGTCAGTAGGATTAATTGGTATCGTCTTAGCGAAGTTCACGCCAATATTTGATTGGATCAGTTATATTTTCTATCCGTTTACATGGCTATTACAATTACCAGAAGCAGACTTAGCTGCTAAAGCCGCATCAGTTGGCATTGCAGAAATGTTTTTACCGTCATTATTAGTAGTAAGTGCACCACTCGTGACAAAGTTTGTTATTGCAGTTGTTTCCGTATCATCTATTTTGTTTTTCTCCGCTTCCATTCCTTGTATATTATCAACAGATATTCCGTTAAAAGTATCTGAACTCATTATTTTATATGTGCAGAGAACGATTTTAACGTTGCTTATTATTACGCCGATTGCTTATTTGTTGCTTTGAAGTTTTAATAAGATAAAGTTAAACAAAAGAAGCCGTCTGTAAAAAGGGGGCTTCTTTTGTTTAAAAGCGGGATATTCTTATTTATTTTTCGTATATGACGTAACGCTTCTTAAGAAGATTCCTAGTCCCGCAAAAAAGAATCCTAAGCATAATAAGCTGCCTGGCGTTCCCCAAGTAATTTGATCTAGCATTTTTTATCCCCTCCCGTTTATCATTATATAGAATTTATTGGAAATTATCAAAAAATTCTTTTTTTAATGGTTACTGATGAGTCTTCCTACCTTATACGAGAAGAATATATTTGAAAAGAATTCTTTTCTTTATATTTTTTTATTCTTATAATACGTTTTTGGTTCTTATGATATAGTAACAACAAAGGGGGCTTAAAAATGGAAATTATTCACGAAAGAGCAAAGTTGCGGTTAATGGATAATACTGATGTCGAAACTTTGTTTTCGATTGTAGAAGGAAATCGGGATATTTGGGCGTATTTAATCTCTAAAATGGATAGTGTGCAAGATATGCAACAATACGTTCAAAAAGCGATAAAGGGTTACGGAAGAGGTACTCAAATACCTTTCATAGTCGTAGATCAACAGTCGAATAAGATGGTAGGAAGTACACGTTTATATAATATTTCAGTAGAAGATAAGACAGTTGAGTTAGGGCAAACGTGGTATCATCCGAGTGTGCAACGTACGAGTATAAATACAGAGTGTAAGTATATGCTTCTTCAGTATGCTTTTGAAAAATTGCATATGCTGAGAGTGCAAATTAAGACGGATGCAAGAAATGAAAAAGCACAACGAGCAATTGAAAGGTTAGGCGCAGTAAAAGAGGGTGTGCTTCGAAATGAAAGAAAATTACCGAATGGTTATGTGAGAGATGCGGTGGTGTACAGTATTATCTCGAGTGAATGGCCAAGCGTAAAAGAAAAATTGTTAGAAAAATTAGAGTTGTATAAAGAAAAGTTATAATTCGTGTTTTGAAAGGTATATTGTTCGTGAGATATGAAAAATATACCTTTTTTCTTACAAAATGCTACTTTATTTTAATTCCTTTTGTTTCATCGTTCCCTTCTGAGAAAAAATTCGTTACAATGTAGTTGTATGGTAATAAACTTATGAATTTAAAAAATGTAATGAAAACCGCAAATGAAAATGAATTGATAATCCTCAATTTTAAATGAAAACCCTTTTATACATAAATAACAAGTAAAGTTCCTTCTTTTAAATAAACTCAAACAAAACGATTTGATATAAATGTTTTTTATAGAAGTATGGATGATGTACGGAGGCAATTACAAATGAAAGAAAATAAGAAGAGTAAGAAAAGACGAATCTTTCAAGTATTTTTACTAATGATTTGTTCTGCTATTTTATATGTAAGTTATGCAGCTTACGATATTTGGAGTTATCGTTTTAAAGCAAATGATGACGTGAAAACGGATGCTGGTATCGTACTAGGAGCAGCTTCATGGAACGGAAAACCATCTCCTGTATTTAAAGAAAGAATTAATCATGCGATTTCTTTATATAAGAACGGAAATATTAAAAAGATTATTTTTACAGGTGGTACAAAGTTCGAGGCAGAACTTGAGGAAGCACGTACTGCAAGAGTATATGCAATGAAACAAGGTGTAAAAGAGGAAGATATTTTAATTGAAACTAAATCCCTTTTCACTGAAGAAAATTTAAAAAATGCGAAGCAAGTTGGAATAGAGAACGGCATACAAACATACACGATTGTAAGTGATCCACTTCATATGAAACGCGCAATGAGAATCGCAAAACATATTAATATTGAAGCGTATGCTTCACCAACGCCGACATCAGCATATAAAACGTTAGATACAGAAATACCATTCTTCTTTAAAGAATTATTCTCGTATATTGGATATGTAACCTCTTTGCCGTTAAAAGCATTGAAGGGGGACTAATATAAGAAAAGGATCTATCCTTAAATAGGAACTTTTCTTATTAGTCAAAAACATTGTATTTTTATCGGAATAGTGAAACAATAGAGAGGTAGCTTCATATAATCATAATGACAAAATGAACGGTTTATGAATCGAGCATAAAGGAGATTATAGTATGGCACTCTCATTTGTTGAAACAGAAGAACAGTCTTTAATTATTGAGAAAATAAATAAATTGATTCCGAAGTTCATGGAAAGGGAGCATCAGCTAAGTGAATTAGGATCATTTCCGTATGAAAATATAAATGATTTGAAAGATATCGGATATACGAAATTAACGTTACCGAAGGGATTTGGTGGTAGTGCCATTTCTTTATATGACTTCGTTTTATTTCAAGAGAAAATCGCGGAAGGCTGTGGAGCTACTGCATTATCGATTGGCTGGCATCTTGGCATTGTGAAGGAGCTAGCGGAAAATCGCTCTTGGAATGATGAGATGTTCAAATGGTTTTGCGAAGAAGTACGTAATGGTGCGCTCTTTAACAGGGCAGCAACAGAACCGAAAACAGGGAGTCCGACGCGTGGCGGCAAACCAGAAACAATAGCGGTTCAACAAGGCGAGAAGTGGGTTATAAATGGAAGAAAAACTTTTACAACGATGGCGCCAGTACTTGATTATTTTATTATTTCAGCAAGTATGGAAGGCCGTGAAGAAGTTGGTGAGTTTGTTATTCCAAGAAATACACTCGGTGTATCTATTGAAGAAACGTGGGATAGCGTTGCAATGCGAGGGACTGCTAGCCACGACCTTGTCTTACAAAATGTAGAGATAGACAACCGCTTTTTTACGGATGTAAAAGGCGGGAAAGTGAAACAAAAGGGTATTGGCTGGTTGCTACATATACCAGCATGTTATTTAGGAATTGCACAATCAGCAAGAAATTATGCAGTTCAATTTGCGGAATCATACAAGCCAAATAGTTTAAATCATTCTATTAGTTTATTGCCGAATGTTAGAAAATTAGTTGGAGAGTTAGAACTTGAGCTTATGCAAGCTCGTGTCTTTTTATATCAAATTGCGAAAAAGTACGATGAGGCAGAAGATAAACTATCACTGCAAGCAGAATTAGCAGCTGTGAAATATGCTGTAACAAATGCGGCGATATCTATAGTGGATAAATCGATGCGCATCGTAGGAGCAAAAAGTTTATCAGAAAAAAATCCGCTCCATCGTTACTATTTAAACGTCAGAGCAGGATTACACAATCCACCGATGGATGATGCAACATTGTCTATGCTGGCGGATGCGGCGTTTCGGTCGTGATTTTTGAAGTTTACATTTTATTGTTTATGGATATTATAGTTGTTTTGAAAGCACGGGTTTGATTAGTAATCAAACCCGTGCTTTTTATGTGTATGAAGTACTTAATGGAGATGTAGGTTTTTAATATAAATGATTATCATGGTGTTGTGATTGTTTCTTGTTGAAAAATTCTTATTGTAATGCCAGTTTGGAGGCTGTATAAACATTTTTCGTATTTAATCCCAAATTAAAGGTCTTTCCAAGTTAACCATTCGCAAATATTGTAAAAATTGACCCGCATGGACCGCATCATGATAGGCAATTCGTAATAGCATATCACCTAAATATCGTTGATAGCCAACATCGCTTCGATCAATAAGTCTTGAATCTAGCTCGGCTATGCTTATTGATTGAATATATTCTATGAAGTCAGTAAAGTGTGATTGTGCCAATTCAATTTCTTTTTTTACACAAGTAATTGGCTCGTCATCATACGGGGTACGTATGTCGTTTATTGAACCGTTGTTTTTTATAATCATATGATAGTAAAAAGTTGAGCTCCATACGTGACGAATCATTTCACCAAAGGACATAGCCTCAGGATCAGGCTTCCAATTAAGAAAATTATCGGGAAGAGAATTCCATAATTTTTCTGAGCGCCTTCTCGTTTCTTTTAAATTTAATATACTAAGATCAATTGCATTCATAATACATTCTCCTTTACTATTAAACTTAAAATAATTGTATCAATTTAATAGTTAGGGTATCATCGAAATATGAATGTATATCCGAATATCTCATATATAGCTAAACTAATTGCTGAACCTACAAGAGCAATCATCTTAGATTGTCTAATGAATAATCAGGCACTACCTGCTAGTGAATTGGCTTATATGGCAAAAGTGTCACATCCAACAATTAGTTCGCATCTTTCTAAATTAGTAGAAGGGAATTTACTTACAGTTGAACAACATGGTAGACATCGTTACTATCGACTTGCTAATCAAGAAGTTGCAGAAGTGCTTGAAAAGTTAGGGACAATTGCACCAACAGTTCAAGTTCGCTCTTTAAAACAATCAAGCCAACTAAAACAAATTCGTTATGCTCGAACTTGTTATGATCATCTTGCAGGCAAACTCGGTGTAGAGATAACTGAAAAATTACTAGATAGGCAATTTATAATTTTAGAGGATGGAGAATACATTGTAACGGAACAAGGTAAGAAATGGTTTCTGAATTTTGGAATAAATGTTGATGAGGCAGATGCAAAAAGGAGGGTATTTGCAAAACCTTGCCTTGATTGGAGTGAACGGCGTTACCATATTTCTGGTTGGTTAGGGTCTGCAATTGCAAAACTGCTTTTTGAACAGGGATGGATTACGAAAACGGATAAGAACCGAGCTGTCCATCTTACAAAGAAAGGTGTAAAGTTATTGGAAGATCAATTAGGCATTGATCTGAAAACTGAGGAAAGAAAAGCTTGAAATTAGAAAAATCCGTCAAAATGAAGGGCTTTTTTCATTATGGTAGGAGTGTACATGAATAATAGGATGTTACCAATAATCGTTGCCAATAAAAAATCTTTCTTTTCATTCTTCTTTTTTAAGTTTTAAAGGAGAAAGCTAGGCTTCTTATTTTTACTAATGTTATAATAAGAAAAAAGCACGAAAAGAGGTCATCTCATGCTAGAGGTTATTGCAACATGTTTAGAAGATGTAAAACGAATTGAAAGTGCTGGCGGGAAGCGGATTGAATTAATTTCATCTTATACAGAAGGTGGTTTAACACCGAGTTATGCTTTTATAAAAAAAGCGGTAGAAGTGGTAAGTATACCAATTCATGTTATGATTCGTCCGCATGCGAAGTCTTTTACATATACGGAAGAAGAAATTGAAATGATGAAAGAAGATATTATAGTTGCACAGAAGTTAGGAGCAGCTGGTGTAGTATTAGGCGTATTAAACGAACGAAATGAAGTGGATGAAGAGAAATTAGCGGATTTACTATCTGTTGTAGATGGAATAAATGTAACGTACCACCGTGCGATAGATGATATAAAAAATCCAGTAGAAGCGATGAGCACTTTAAAGAAGTTTCATAAAGTGACTCACGTTTTAACTTCAGGTGGACAAGGAAATATAGTAGAGAATATTCCGGTGCTTACAGAAATGCAAAAGGTAAGTGATGGTCAAATTCAGCTTGTAGCTGGAGCTGGCGTGACGAAAGAAAATATAAAGCGATTGCTAGATGAAACTGGAATCACGCAGGCGCATGTCGGTACAGCGGTAAGAGAAGGAAAATCATGTTTTTCTGAAATAGATCCTAATTTAGTACAAGAATTAGTTGAAATAATAAAATAAGTGCTTAAGAAAGAGGAGAAACGATGAAGGAAAATACGAAGAAAGAATTATTCTCTTGGGCTAAAACGATAGGTTTTACCCTTGTATTAATTGCTATTATTCGCGGTGTTTTATTTACACCTTCTTTAGTACAAGGTGAATCAATGATGCCCACTTTAAAAAATAACGAAAGAGTTCTCGTGAATAAGATTGGTTATAGTATAAGTGGATTAGATCGCTTTGATATTATCGTCTTCCACGGGAAAGAAGGATACGATTTAGTAAAACGAGTAATTGGTTTGCCAGGCGATACAGTTGAGTATAAAAATGATGTTTTATATGTAAACGGAAAAGCGATGGAAGAACCATATTTAAAACAGTTTAAAGAAAAAGCAGTAGGCCGTGTATTAACTCCAGACTTTACGTTAGAACAAATCACTGGGAAAACGAAAGTGCCAGAAGGCCAAGTATTTGTTTTAGGGGATAATCGTGAAGTTTCTAAGGATGGTCGCATGTTTGGCTTTATTTCAGAAGATGAAATTGTCGGAAAAGGACAAGCTGTTTTCTGGCCGTTGGAACAAGTAAGAGCGTTATAAAGTGTGGTGAAGTATGGGAGAGATATTCTTCCATACTTTTTTATTTGCTTAAAATCTATTGATTGAATTGAAGGAATATTTTATAATTTTAAATTATATGTTTGTTTCGAAAAACGGAATTTAAGTTCCGTAATTCGGAACGAAAGGGAGATAGAATGAGTATAAATAAAACGGCAGTTAAGACAATGGATATTTTAGAGTTGTTTTATGAGCATGAAGAGCTAAGTTTAACTGAGATGGTTCAGCTTACAAATATGCCGAAAACATCTGTTTATCGTTTAATTGGTTCGTTGGAAGAGATGGAGTTTTTACAAAAAAACGAAAAGGGGAAATATCGTTTAGGGGTCGTATTTTTACGGTTCGGTCAACTTGTTTCACACCGATTATCAGTAAGAAATATAGCAATTCCTTATATGAAAGAACTTAGAGATAGTTTAGGACAGGCAGTTAATTTAATAATTCAGGATGGAAATGACGCAATTTATGTTGAAAAAATGGAAGGTGTTCAGCCGGTACGCGTGTATACGGCGGTTGGAAGAAGAGCACCGCTTTATGCTGGCGCATGTCCAAGAATTTTACTATCGTATTTCTCTGAGGAAGAGAAACGGAGATACATAGAGGAAGTGGATTTAAAACAGTTTGCAGATGGAACAATCGTGGATAAGAAACAATTGTTAGAAGTGTTGCAAATGGCAAAAAAGGAAGGCTACACCATTAGTTATTCTGAGTTAGAAAATCATACAGCCGCGATAGCAGCACCCATTTTCGCGAGCGATGGAACGGTTGTAGCAGGCATTAGTATTTCGGGATTAGCAATTGAGTACAACGAAAGTAACATTTCATATTTTATTGCGAAGGTGAAAGAAACAGCGCATCGCATTTCGAAAGAACTCGGCTTTTTGGCATAGAAAGAGGGAGTAGGATGAAATTTTCTGCGTTAGGGGATCAAGCAATTATTGTTACATTTGGTGAAGAAATTAAGAGGGATATATATGAGAAAGTACAGCGGTTATTTCAAGCACTGCAGCAACATCCGTTTGCAGGAATGATAGAGTGCGTTCCGTCGTTTACTTCATTAGCTGTTTACTACAATGTATACGAAGTATGGAAGGGAAATGAGAGAAGTGAAAGGTCACATGATTACGTTCGCCAGTATATAAAGGAGCTGTGTGATTCTTATAAAGAAGAAGTAAAACAGGATGTGAAACATATTTCTATACCAGTGTGCTACGGGGGAGAATATGGACCTGATTTAGAAGAAGTCGCGCATTATCACGGTTTACAAGTAGAAGATGTGATTCGAATACATAGTGAAACTACATATTTTGTATATATGCTAGGTTTTACACCAGGGTTCCCGTATTTAGGAGGACTTTCAAAAGAATTAGAAACACCTAGAAAAAAAACACCACGGTTACAAATCTCACCTGGTTCGGTAGGAATCGGCGGAAATCAAACAGGTATTTATCCACTTGAAACACCGGGTGGATGGAATATTATTGGTCGAACACCAATCTCCTTATTTAATCCGGAAGAAGAAACACCAACCTTTATTCAAAGCGGTATGTATTTACGATTTATCCCAATAACGAAGGAAGAGTACGTATCGCTTGAGGGGGCTAAAAAATGGATGTAGAGGTTTTGCATGCGGGAATGTTTACAACAGTCCAAGATTTAGGGCGATCTCATTATCAACAATACGGTGTGCCAGTTGGCGGGGTGATGGATCAAAGTACACTTCGGATGATCAATATGTTAGTTGGTAATGAAGAGAATGAAGCGGGACTCGAAATGACGATTATGGGACCTAAATTGTTAATAAAGAAAACGACTTTACTTGCGATTGGCGGAGCAGATATGGAACCGTTATTGAATGGAGAACGTATCCCCTTATGGCGTCCCATTTTAGCGGAAGAAGGTAGTATGCTTTGTTTTGGAAAAGTGAAAAGTGGTTGCAGAGCGTATGTGACCTTTGCGGGTGGAATACATATTGAGCGTACAATGGGAAGCAAAAGTACGTACATACGTGCTGCGATTGGTGGTATAGAAGGAAGAATGCTGAAAAAGGGTGACTACTTCCAAATTGGTGCACAACCAGAAATGGCGAGTCGTTTCATTCTAGACTTACAAAAAGATGCGAGAATAAAAACGAAATGGGCAATTAGCAACAGCGTACTACCAAAGTATAAGAAACATCCAAAGCTTCGTGTCATAACTGACTTTGAATACGATCAATTTACAGAAGAAAGTAGAAAGGCATTTTTTACGAAAGAGTATAAGGTATCTAATTATGCTGACCGTATGGGCTATAGGGTTGAGGGAGAGGTTTTAAATAGGAATGAAGAAAAAGAGATTTTATCGAGTCCTGTTACATTTGGAACCATTCAAGTTCCTAATGGTGGACAGCCGATTATATTAATGGCAGATAGGCAAACGACAGGTGGCTATCCGAGAATGGGAAATATCATTTCAGTAGATTTACCTCTTCTTGCCCAGCTAAAGCCGGGGGACTATGTTTCTTTTGAGAAAATTACGCTTGAAGAAGCGGAACAATTGTACATAGAACAAGAAGTAAATATGAATTTATTAAAGAAATTCATCGCTTTACGAAGCTGAAATTAGGAGGAATACATTATGACTACAATCGATTTAAACTGTGATTTAGGAGAAAGTTTTGGCGCTTATAAAATGGGGAATGATGATGAGATTCTTCCGTTCGTTTCCTCTATAAACGTTGCTTGCGGTTTTCATGCGGGTGATCCGTCTATTATGCGTCAAACTGTTGAAAAAGCTTTGGAGCATAACGTAGCAATAGGGGCGCATCCTGGATTTCCTGATTTAATTGGATTTGGTAGAAGAAACATGAATGTTTCAGCAAGTGAAGTATACGATTATGTTCTATATCAAACAGGCGCATTAGACGCATTTGTGAAAGCGGCAGGCGGGAAAATGCAGCATGTAAAGCCGCACGGTGCCTTATATAATATGGCGGCGTCTAATCCGGAAATTGCAGATGCAATTGCAAAGGCAATTTATCATATAAATCCAAGTCTATTACTTTATGGATTAGCAAATAGCGAGGCGTTTATACAGGCTGCAGAAAAATACAAAGTAACTCTTGTACAAGAGGCTTTTGCGGATCGTACATATAAGCAAGATGGTACATTAACGAGCCGTACAGAAGAAAATGCGCTTATAAAAGATGAAGTCGAAGCGATAAAGCAAGTACTTCAAATGGTGAAAGAAGGCCATGTAAATGCGGTCAATGGAGAGAAAGTAGCAGTTCAGGCGCAAACAATTTGTTTACACGGTGATGGGGAAAAAGCAGTGCAATTTGCAAAAAAAATATACAGAACATTCAAACTTAATGATATTTCTATTTGTGCACCGAAATAAAAAATAGGGGGAAGAGCTGGGATGATTAAATTAATCGGAATACTACTTGTTGCAGTGGGCTTTTTATTTAGATTAAATACACTTTTAGTAGTTATGGTTGCAGGTATTGTTACTGGTATGGTTTCAGGATTAAGTTTTTATGATGTGATCAGCATGTTCGGTAAATTTTTCATAGAAAATAGATATATGTCTATGCCAATTATATTAACTTTACCGGTAATCGGAATTTTAGAGCGTTACGGTTTAAAAGAAAGAGCAGAAGCACTTATAACGAAATCAAAAGGAGCAACAACTGGAAGAGTATTAATGTCATATTTTACGATAAGAGAATCATCAGCAGCACTAGGGCTTAATATTGGTGGGCATGCGCAAACAGTAAGGCCGCTCGTTGCACCGATGGCAGAAGGGGCCGCGCAAGGTAAATACGGTAAACTTCCTGAAAAATTAAGAGAAAAGATTAAAGCAAACGCAGCAGCTGCTGAAAATACAGCTTGGTTTTTCGGAGAAGATATTTTCATCGCAACTGGAGCTATTTTATTAATGAAAGGATTCTTCGATTCAGTAGGTATGCATGTCGGAGTATGGGATATGGCACTTTGGGGCATTCCGACAGCAATATCTGCACTTATTGTAAGCTGGATTAGATTTAGAAGGTTTGATAAATATATAGAGAAAACAATGAAGGCAGAAGGAAAAGAAGAGAAGGAGGCAATCTAATATGAACATCATCACAATGGATACAATCTATTATGTATTAGGGATAATCGTTGCTTTTATCGCTGTTCGTATCGCATTCGATCGTGAACATCCAAACAGATTCGGTTCTAGTTTATTTTGGGCATTGTTTGCAGTTACATTTTTATTTGGAAATGTAATTCCTTCGTTTTACGTTGGCTGTATCGTGCTCGCTATGGTCGTTTTAGCCTCGCTAAATAAAGTAACAAAATCAGAGGAAAAAGAAGTTCCAGTACAAGAACGTGTGAAACATGCTGAGAAATTAAAAAATAAAATTTTTATGCCTGCACTATTAATTCCTATTTTTACAATTATCGGTACGTTGACCTTAGGGAAAATTAAATGGGGAAATGTCTCTCTTGTTGATCCAGATAAAGTAACATTAGTTGCACTAGCGCTTGGTGCATTACTCGCATTTGTTGCGGCGATGCGTATTACAAAATCAAAAATAACAACACCTGTACAAGAAGGAAGCAGACTATTACAAGCTGTTGGCTGGGCTGTAATTTTACCACAAATGTTAGCAGCACTTGGCGGTATATTCGCGAAGTCTGGCGTTGGACAAGTTGTTTCAGACTTAGTCGGACAAGTGCTACCGACAGAGTATCCGTTCGTTGCCGTTATGGCGTACTGTTTAGGCATGATGCTATTTACAGTCGTAATGGGAAATGCATTCGCAGCGTTTGCTGTTATTACTGGCGGAATTGGCTTACCTTTAATAGTTCAAATGCACGGCGGAAACCCAGCAATTATGGCAGCACTCGGTATGTTTGCTGGATATTGCGGAACGCTGCTTACTCCAATGGCAGCAAACTTTAATATCGTACCTGCGATGCTTTTAGAGCTAAAGGATAAAAATGCGGTTATTAAAGCGCAAGTACCAATTGCTCTTTCAATTTTTATCATAAATATGTTTATTATGTACGGCCTAGTATATCGTTTCTAATTAGGAGGATAAAACTATGAAAACAGTATTATTAACAGGGTTTGATCCGTTCGGCGGAGAAAATATCAATCCAGCTTGGGAAGTAGCAAAAGGTTTGCATGAAAAAACAATTGGAGAATACAAGATAATAAGCAAACAAGTACCAACTGTATTTCATAAATCAATAAGCGTATTAAAAGAGTATATAGAAGAACTAGCGCCGGAAATTATTATATGCATTGGACAAGCTGGGGGCAGACCAGATATTACGATAGAACGTATCGCAATTAATATTGATGATGCAAGAATCGCTGACAATGAAGGGAATCAGCCGGTAGATGTACCGGTTGTAGAAGAAGGAGCGATTGCGTATTGGTCTACACTTCCGATGAAAGCAATCGTAAAAAAACTTCGCGAAGAGGGTATACCGTCATCTGTTTCACAGACGGCAGGCACATTCGTTTGTAATCACTTATTCTATGGACTTATGCATGAACTAGAGAAACATGATAAGAAAATAAAAGGCGGATTCATTCATATTCCGTTTTTACCAGAACAAGCGAGTAATTATCCAGGGCAACCGAGTATGTCACTTTCTACTATTCGTAAGGGGATAGAATTGGCAATCGAAGTAACGACGACAGTTAAGGTAGATATTGTAGAGGTTGGGGGCGCAACGCATTAAGTAAAATGAATTGTACAACACCTCCTGTAAACAACTGGTATAATAAGAATAGGAAAATACATAGAGGTGATTTTTGTGCAACAATTTGAAGAAGTACGTTCAATTTTAGAAAAAGCGAAGAAAATTACAGTATTAACAGGCGCTGGTGCAAGTACGGAAAGTGGTATTCCAGATTTTCGTTCAGCAAATGGGTTGTATGCTGATGCGAATGTGGAGATGTATTTATCAAGAGGGTATTATAATCGAAGTCCGAAAGAGTTTTGGAAGCATTATAAAGAAATTTTTCAAATTAATACGTTCCATCAATATAAACCAAATCGTGGACATCGCTTTTTAGCTGCGCTAGAAGAACAAGGGAAAGATATTACGATTTTAACGCAAAATATTGACGGTTTACATCAATTAGGTGGCAGTAAGCATGTCATCGATTTACATGGAACACTTCAAACAGCACATTGTCCAAAATGTAAATCAGGCTATGATTTACAGTATATGATTGATCATGAAGTACCGCGTTGTGAGAAGTGTAATTTCATTTTAAATCCAGACGTTGTTTTATACGGAGATACATTGCCGCAATATCAAAATGCTATCAAACGTTTATATGAAACAGATGTGCTTATCGTTATGGGAACATCACTAAAAGTACAGCCTGTCGCTTCATTCCCGCAAATTGCAAAGAGGGAAGTAGGAGCAACAACTATTTTAGTAAATGAAGAGTTAACAGGACAGGAATATAACTTTGATTTTGTTTTTCAAAATAAGATTGGTGAGTTTGTTGAAGGGTTATCTTCAATGAAATAAGTTATCGAAAAAACTGAGGTATCTGCCTCAGTTTTTTATTTGAGTAATCACTGTTTTAAGCCATATGAAAACATTTTGATAATGTAGTAACAACATCTCTATAATTTATAAAAATCAATTTGCCCCATTTTTCTTTTAGAATAATATTCATGTTATTGTGCATTAAGGGAATGGTAATAAATAGGATGTAAAAACAAAAAACTGAAAATTAAATCTTTTATTTCTTTTATAATTAATATAAAATTCTATATATATCATATAAATAAATTTGATACATAATGATTTTGCGTAGAAATGTTAATAGAATGAAGCGAGGGAGCGAAATGAGACAGAAAAAGGAGCAGAAAAAACAATCGAAAAAGAAAAAGACTCATATTCCATTTCGGTTAAATGTACTATTTTTTATTGTCTTTCTTTTATTTTCAGCTATTATAATTCAATTAGGTAAAGTACAAATCATTGATGGAGAAACGTATAGAAATGAAGTAAACAAAAAGGAAGATGTAACGGTAAGTACTCCCGTTCCTAGAGGGAAAATGTTTGATCGGCAAGGTCACGTTATTGTAAATAATAAACCATTACGAACCGTTACATATACGAAAATGAGAGGAGTAGACTCGAAAGAAGTTTTACAAGTAGCAAGAGATTTAGCTAAGCTAATTGAAATGTCGCAAGAGGACATGGATAAGTTAACAGAGACAGATAAGAAAGATTTTTGGATGCAGTTAAATGAAAAGCGGGCAGCGGCGAAAGTAACGAAAGAAGATGAGAGTAAATTTAGAAAGCAAGAAATAGAAGGAAAAGAGTTAGATAAAAAAGTAGAAGAACTGCGCCGGGAAAGAATTACACAAGAAGAACTAAATGAGCTTTCAAAGGAAGATATAGAAGTATTAGTAATTAAAAGCAAAATGAATGCGGGATATAAAATGACGCCGCAAATCGTTAAAAAAGATGTAAGTCAAAATGAATATGCTGTCGTTAGTGAAAGGTTGGCAAGCTTACCAGGGGTAGATACGACAGTAGATTGGGAACGTGAATACCCAAATGATAAAATACTGCGCTCTATACTAGGTAGCGTTTCTAATGAAAATGAAGGATTGCCAAGAGAACAATTAGATTATTATTTAGTTCGTGATTATAATCGAAACGACCGTATTGGTAAAAGTTACATTGAAAAACAATATGAAGATGCACTACATGGAACGAAGGAACAGTCTAAAAATATTATGGATAAAGCAGGGAAGATTGTTCGAACAGAAAAAGTGACTGAAGGAAAAAGTGGAAATAACTTGATGTTAACAGTCGATATGGATTTACAGAAAAGAGTAGAGGGCAGCCTTGAAAAGAATTTACGAGCCTTTCATGCTGCAGAGCCAATGATGGATCGTGCGTTCGTAGTAATGATGAATCCGAAAAACGGTCAAATTTTATCAATGGCAGGAAAGAAAATTGTAAATAAAGATGGCGGTATGCAAATAGAAGATTATGCATTAGGAACGATGACAAGTTCTTATGAGTTAGGGTCAACTGTAAAAGGGGCTACTTTATTAACTGGATATCAAACAGAAGCGATTAAGCCGTATACACATTTCTTTGATGCGCCAATGTATTTTAAAGGAAGTTCTAAGCCGAAGAAATCGTGGAAAGAATTTGGGGATATTGATGATTTAAGAGCTTTGCAAGTGTCATCGAACGTTTATATGTTTAATACGGCTTTAAAAATGGCAGGCATTAATTATGTCCCAAACAATCCATTAGACATTAAACAAGAAACATTTAATAAAATGCGCTACTATTTTAGACAATTTGGCCTAGGTGTGTCGACTGGTATTGACCTGCCAAATGAATCAATTGGTCAAGTAGGTAGAACTGATAACATACCCGGATTTTTACTTGATTACGCGATTGGACAGTATGATACATATACGCCGCTTCAGCTTGCACAATATATTTCCACAATTGCAAATGGCGGTTACCGAATGAAACCACAAATTGTACAAGAAGTTAGAGAGCAACCGAATAGACCAGAGGATGTAGGAAAAGTCGTTCGGTCGATTGAACCAGTTGTATTAAATAGAGTGGATATGGACACTTCGTACATTAATCATGTAAAAGAAGGATTTAGAAGAGTTTTTCAAGAAGCTGACGGAACAGGTACCGGAACGTTTAAAGGTCTACCATATAAACCAGCGGGAAAAACAGGAACAGCTGAGACAGTATATGGTGGAGAAAGTGATATTGGAAGAGATGAGAACAACAACCGAAAAAAATGTTATAATTTAACTCTTGCCGGTTATGCACCATATGATGCTGATCCGGAAGTAGCTTTTTCAGTTGTTGTACCATGGGTGAATGATGATAAATCAGGAATTAATTCTGCGATTGGTAAAGAGATTTTGGATGCGTATTTTGAATTAAAAACAAATAGATCAAATGCAAATTCAATTCCAGTAGAACAACCGAACAAGGCACAGTAAAAATAGTATCACTGCATGGAAACATATTGTGCAGTGATATATTTTTTGAGTTAAAAAGCGCTTTATAAGGTGGGAATGGATATGAAAAAGGAGATTAAGAGAGGCTGGGGAAAGTACATACTATTTATATTGGTGATAGTCATAGGCTACCATTCTTTTACTTTATGTAAGGTGGAAGGGGAATCGATGCAGCCGACTTTATATGAAGAAGACTACGTATTTGTAAATAAAGCGGTAGTACGTCTTTCTAATTTACAACACGGAGAAATTGTCATTATAAAAGAAGAGGATGAATCGAAATATTATGTGAAACGTGTAATAGGGCTTCCTGGTGATGTAATTAACATAACGAACGGAAAGGTATATGTGAACGATAAAAAGCAAGAAGAACCATATACAAACAAAGATTTATTTAACAACACACAAGTGTTTTATAATTTTCAAAAGACAAAAATTCCGCCAAATAAGTTATTTGTAATGGGAGATAACCGCGAAGTAAGTAGAGATAGTCGAAATGGCTTAGGATATATTGAAGAAGATAACATAATAGGCAAGGTGGAATTTGTATATTATCCTTTTTCAAAAATGAAAATGATAGAATAAGTGGGGGATGAGCAAAACCCCACTTATTAAAGTTTCACTTTATTTTCTTTAAAAAACCTTTTGGATTAAATGATATGAAAAATTTATGTTTAGACTCGTCGATTATGAAGTTATTATTTTTAGTTAAAAACTCATCCACAGCTTCCATCGGGCCAGGACCCCAATCGGGAAGAAGCGGATTTCCATTAATGGAGGTATCTTCTACAATCATATAACTGCCAGTAGTGACGATAGATTTATATAGTAATAGTTCTTTGGAGACATGTTCTTTACTATGATCAGAATCTAAAATAACTAAAACCACATCATCAGGTTTGCGCATGCTTACAATTGTTTGGATGGCCTGCACAGAAACAGAAGATGCTGTTAAATACGTAATCCGATTATGTGATGGCCGATTTGGCTGCGGAGTTATATCGATAGTAAGTACGTGACCTTTTCCAATTAAATCTAACATAGAAGCTAAATACAGTGCACTACCACCGTGAAAAGTCCCGCATTCAATAATTAAATCGGGCTTTAATTCATAAATAATTTCTTGATACAAAAAGAGATCAGAGGGAAGTTTACAGATTGGAACCCCGAACCAGTGTGTATCGTTTAACCACACGAGGCTGTTGTAATATTGGTTTAGAAATTCATTGCTTATATTATCGATTTTAAATTCTCCTTTCTAAAAAGGATTCTCTCGTTTGACGTAAAGTGTTTACGCATGAAAGTTGTACTATATATTATGTAGTAAGGAATTGTAAGGCGAGTGTTTTTACTTGAAAATAAGCCAAATAACTCATGTGGAAAATGAAAGGAAATGATCGTATGTACAAATACACAATTTGTTTTATTAGAAAAAGCGATAAAATACTGCTATTAAATAGAAATAAAAAGCCGAATATGGGGATGTGGAATGGTGTTGGAGGAAAAATAGAAGAGAATGAAACGCCATACGAAGGAATAATTAGAGAAACGTTTGAGGAAACGGGTATAGAACTTTCAAGTGTAACGTATAAAGGGACTGTTGTTTTTAAAGGTAAAGATGAGCCCCAGGCTAGTGAAGGAATGTATGTGTTCGTTGCTGATTTTCCAGATGGAATGCAAATGAATACACCATTACGTACGGCTGAAGGATTATTAGAATGGAAAGAAATTGATTGGATATTAGATGGTGATAATAGAGGTGTAGTTAGCAACTTACCAAAATACTTACCGACAGTAATAACAGAAGAAAATAAGTTAAAACATATATTCACGTACGATAACCGGAATATTATTAATTACACAACTGCATGTTTGACAGAAGATGATGCGAACAAGCGATATGAAAAACAACTCATTTCTCAATAGAAGAGGATAGTGAAAAATCACGTTTTGTTCTCATTATATATACGAAGTGATTATATGTTTCAGAAATACAATTTATTGGTCAGAATTGTAATATGTATGATATAACTTTTCTTATGGTGAAAGCGTAGAGAACATACGTAAACGGAACAAAAAAGAGGTGGCTTTGCCGCCTCCTTTTTGTTAGCTGTGAATCGCCTTAATCATAAATCGATGTTGCTTCACATCAAAATATCCTTTTTGTAAGATAATTTCATGTATACGATATAACTCCTCATAATACCTTTCGATAGTAAAATCAGGAATTTGCCACGGAATCGCTTTTAAATAGTAGACGATAGCGCCAATATCATAAAAGCGTTGGAAAGGGAATTCTTCCTTTGCTTCTAAAATAGTAAATCCAGTTTCCTCTAACTCACTACATGCTGCTTCAAGTGACCAACTTGCAAATTCGTTATTTAGCGGTGCGTTAAATTGCTCATTAAGTTCCACACAATCAAGACCACCAACTTGTTGTGTAAGGAAAATCCCATTTTGAGAAAGGATTCTTTTTACTTCAGAAGCAGCATATGATTCATGTTGGTTTAGGATTAGATTAAACTGACCATCTTGAAATGGCAATGCAGTATCATCGTTCACCTCTACAACAGTAACCCCTAAAGGCTCTAATTTCTTTCGAGCAATTGGCACGTTTGGAGCGTAGCCCTCAGTAGCATAAATAGTTGACGGGAACGGTTGTAACATAGATAAAAACTCTCCGCCGCCAGTTCCCATATCTAGCATTGATTTAGCGCGTTGCATAAGTTGGAAAGCAGTACTGCCGTACGACCACGATAAAGGCTCGCTCTTCATTCGACCCGTTTCTGAAATGAAAGAAAAATCCCAACCGCTAAAATGTGTATTTGCACTTTCTAATAAAGTTAAAAATAATGGATCACGTTTCATAATTGTATCCTCCTATTTTGTAAGTAAATGATATGGTGAGAAAAGAAAAAAGGAGGACCTCTTATGAAAGGGGAACGGTTTTACATTTCGTGTTCGAATAGATTCATATAAATTCGCTCCTTGTGAGAATAGTAATTTATATATTCGGGATAATCGAGTGGGAATCCTTTGAAATTATGGGATAAGGTAGTTGTTTGATGAAAGATTGGATGGAGTGTACAGAAAAAGGTTGCACTCAAACTTTAGAAAAGGTATTTAGTAAACTTAAATTTCCGCCCAGCCCTTTTATGAGATATGTGATATTTCTCACTACTATTAAGTAACAATAAAGTCGTACTGTTTATAAAAGAAGTGACGTTTTTGTATCCCTTTGGATTTACTTATCTATGGGATAAGTAAAGAAGTAGACATATAAACTGAATATAAAAACGTTTTAATTCTTTGAAACATTCCATAATTTAGTATTGTTATATATGGAATAATTTATTTGTACGAAAAGAGGAATAAGATGTTTATACAAAAGTATAAGGGTTTGATGCTGGGGGTAGTTGGTGCTGTATTAGGAGTAATATCCTTTGTTTATTTTAAAGATTTAGATTATATATAAGACGGGCCTTAAGTTATTATCTGTAACATTAATCATTATAGGTCGGGTTATTGCCTGTGATTCGACCCGTTTCAATAAAAAAAGAGAATAATAACGTATAAGATTATTATTATATAAATTTAGCTTGTTGAGCATGAGGAATACTAATCTTACAAAATTGTAAGATTAGAAGTCACATAGTTAGATAGAAGTCATTAACTTATGAAAAAAACTCATCTATAATCCAGATATAAATCATTTACTAAAGGAGTATTCTAATGAAAAAAATTATAAGTTATACGGTTGTTATTGCTATTTTTATAGGAATAGGATTAGGAGTAAAACGTTATGTGCAAGGTCCAGGACAACCAGTCGATGGGATTCTAGTTAGTGGTACTGCAACTGACGTAGAAAAAGTTAAACAAGAGTTTAAAGATGACACTAAACAATCAATAGACTATAAGGTAAAGTACGTCACAACAACAAAAAGGAGTCCATTATCAGAAGAAGATAAGAAACAAAATGATACAAATGAAGAATTTGAAATCAACACTACAGAATATGCAGTTATTAATAGTTCTACCGCGGTAAAATTATTTAATAAGGGACTTCTAAGAGCTAGAAAAGATCCAAATTTAGCATCTATTATTTCTGAGAGGGTGAAAGATAAAAATAAAGTATCTAGTGATCAGAATCTATTATTTTCTTATGCGGCTAAGGATTCTATGGTTGATAATTTTGAAAATAACCAGTTGAATTTGAACGGTAAGATGGTATCTGCCCAGTATGTTAAACAGCAAATTTGGATTGGGTATGCCCCAATGAACCTTGTTATTCTAAAAGACCAAGACTATAATGCAATTTCTGAATCAGAGTCAATAATGAAATTAATTCAATTTAAAAAACGTGATTTTGATTATAAAAACAAACAAGAAGTAGATAAAGTTTTACAACAGATTGATAAGGTCTCATCGAATAATCAGTATAAAATAAACTTTGTAGAGGTACAAGACTAACTTAAAATGATAAGAAGGTGATATAAATGGAAATCGTAAGAATAGAAAATGTAGTCAAAAGTTATGGTGAAGGAAATAGTAGGGTAGATGCTTTGAAGGGCATAAATCTTTCTATACAGCAAGGGGAATTTGTATCAATCGTAGGAGCTTCTGGCTCAGGTAAAAGTACATTGTTACATATTTTGGGAGGGTTGGACCGTCCGAGTTCAGGACAAGTATTTATTGGAGAGAACAATATTTATAATTATTCAGATAATGAACTTTCGATATTTAGAAGAAGAAAAGTTGGTTTTATATTTCAGTTCTTTAATTTAATTCCTGTATTGAATGTACAAGAGAATATAGCTTTACCCACTTTACTAGATAATGAACCTGTAGATAATCCTTATATGGACGAAATTATTGAAATTCTGGGACTTCATGAAAGACGAAATCATTTACCATCTGAATTATCAGGAGGTCAGCAACAACGGGTTTCGATTGGGAGGGCACTTATAAATCGCCCACATTTAATCTTAGCTGATGAACCTACAGGAAATCTGGATACTCAAAATACAAAAGAAGTCATGGATTTATTAAGATTGACAGCAAAAAAATATAATCAAACTATTGTATTGATTACTCACGATTTAAAAATTGCATCAACTTCTGACCGTATTATTACAATTGAAGATGGCCAAATCATTTCCGATCAGTGGCTATCCACGAATAAGCCTAAGACGGGAGGAAACTAATCTTGATTGGTAATTATAAACAATTAAGCAGGAGATACTTAAAGGGAAATAAGAAACGAACAATTTTAACTTTGATAGGAATCGTACTCTCTGTATCGTTAATTTCTACAATCGGCCTATTTATGAACGGTACTCAGATTTCTCAAATCGAGAATACGAAAAAGAGGCAAGGGTATTCTTTTCATGCCGTTGTATTAAATTACGATGAATCGATATTGAAAAAAATTAAATATAACCCGCAAATTGAATCATTTGGTTTAATGTCACAGGGAGAAACAGTCCAAGTTGGAGAGGCTGCTGTACAAATGAATTTTGCTGATGATAACGCCTTGGAATTTTTAAAATACAGTATTATTAAGGGCAGATTGCCATCTAATGATCAAGAAGTTGCTGTTGATCCCTGGGTATTACCTTATATAAAAGAAAATATTCAAATAGGTGATTCATTCGAATTAAATGAAAAAAAATACAAATTGGTTGGTTTTCTAAGTGATAGTACATATACACAGGAAAATAAGGTGGGACGGTTACTAACCTATAAGAGTAAGTTTAGCGCTGGTGAAGGAAAAATATTAGTTGGAATTAGCTCAAAAGCAAACTTTAATGAGGTTTTAGAGGGACTCAAGGCCATTTCCGGAGAAAATAATATTAATATAAGTAATGAATTAATTCAATTAGAGAAACCAGGTTACAATAATTCGATTATGGCTACGCTAATTATTACAATCAGCATTGTTGTGATAGCGACAATTGTTGTGATTTACAACGCTTTTCAAATCAGTGTCGTAGAACGAACGAGGCAGTTTGGCTTGTTGAGAAGCATTGGTGCAACACGAAAGCAAATTAGACAAATCGTTCTGAGAGAAGCTACTTTTCTGGCTGTTATCGCTATACCAATTGGAATTATATGTAGCCTAATAGCACTTGCCTCTCTGCAGTTCACTTTTTCACTTTTAATGGAAAATAGTAAAGCGGTCTCGATATTTTATGTTGATTGGAATATTTTAATAATCAGTTCGATTATTACCTTGCTTTCTGTAATAGCGTCAAGTTTGTACCCAGCTTATTTTGCAGGGAAAATCTCCCCTTTGTTGGCAATTAGTAGCAGGTTGTCAATTAAAAAGGAACAAATCAAAAAACAAAAGAATTCCATGGTGAAAAAACCTTTATCTATTCCTTTGAGCATGGCTATGAAAAATGTTAAGCGAAATAAAAATCGCTATACCATTACAATCTTATCAATTATTATAAGTAGTGTGTTATTTATTACTTTCTCGTATTTAATGAGTGTTGCATTTGCATCTAAATCTTTTGATAAGTTATCTGTTAAATCGGATATTACAATTAAGATAGTGGATAATAATCCAGATCATTTAGCTGAAAGTGAACAAGTTTTGCATCAATTGAAATCACTTGAAAATATATCTAAAGTATACGAAAAACAGGAGAATAGCTTTGAAACTAAATTAAAGGATGTAACTCAATCTTCCGCGACAGTAAAGGAAATAGAAAACACGATTGGAAAAAGCTATACCATTACAATCGTAAATAATTATCAAGAAAATAAAACAAAAAAAGAAGAAAAACTTACTTTACAAGTGCTTGCATATGGTTTCATCACAGTCATTTCTTTAATTAGTAGCGTTAATATCCTCAATACTATAACTATAAGTATCATGACTAGACGAAAAGAATTGGCCGCTTTGAAATCCATTGGTATGTCACAAAAGGATTTGAAAAAAATGATTACCTATGAAGCTTTGATTTACGGTTTTTCTGGAAGTTTACAAGGAATCTTTTTTGGCTGTATATTGTCTTATATTATATATTTAGCTATATCTGATATGTTGAAAATGACATGGACGATTCCCTATGAGGCTTGTATCATTACGTTTGTTTCAGCTTTAATAATTAGTTATTTATCAGTCTTAAATCCATTGAAAAAAATTCAACAAGATAATATTATTGATAATATTAGAGAACAATAATATTATAAGCCTGGCTAGATTATAGCCAGGCTATTGTAATTGGAGTATAAGCTAGGGGAAAAAAGGAGAGGGCATACTTGAATAAAAAAATATTACTAGTTGAAGATGATGAAGCTCTTGGCATAGCCATCGAATTTTCATTGAGAAATGAAGGTTATGAGGTGATTAGAGCGTCCAGTGTAAAAGAAGCTAAACACCAGTTTGTTCACAATACATTTGATTTGTCCATCCTTGATATCGGCCTACCAGATGGTAATGGTTATGACTTATGTTTGTATTTTAAAAAGAAAAACGAGAATTCGATTATTATTTTCTTAACTGCACTAGATGAAGAAGCAAATGTGGTAATGGGGCTGGATATAGGCGGTGATGATTATATAACCAAACCTTTTCGGGTTAGGGAACTCATGGCCAGAGTGAAAGTACAATTGCGTAAACAAGCGTCGCTAGAAACGCCATCTCAAATTTTAAGATCTGAGAATATAAGAATCGATACGAACCTAGTCAAGGTTTATAAAAATTGTGAAAGTATTACATTGACGAATTTAGAATACAAGCTGCTATTGAATTTCATGAAGAATTCTCACAAAGCATTAAAAAGAGATGAACTCCTACAACAAATAACAGAAGGAGAAAATGCTTTTTTTGATGAAAACACGTTATCTGTATACATAAAGCGTTTAAGAGCTAAAGTTGAAGACAATCCTCAAAAACCACAGTTTATCGTTACCGAAAGAGGATATGGTTATCGTTGGAGCAAGGACGTGATTGGGTGAGCAAGATAATGAAAAATACCGAGTTAAAAAGCTATATGACGATACTAGCCGTCCTTTTATCTATATTTGTGATTTACCAATTTATTATTCAACAATTATTTTATGATCATTTGAAAAGAGACTCTATTGCAACATGGGGGGAAATTACAGCTAGGTTGGTAGAGCAGAATCCAGAAAATGAAGCGGAAATTATGAAAGTCTTATCAAGTCATTCGTCTCACTCAAGTAAATATCAGGAAAAAGGGACAGAGATCCTAAAGCAATATGGATTATATGAAGACTTGGATTCAAAATTTTTTCCTCACTTAAATAATCTAATTATTAATCACAATCAATTTATGATGTGGGGATTGATTGCTTTTGGATTTTTACTTTTTGTTGCAAACTACATGCAACAAAAAATTATTTTCAATAAGATTAGCCAGCTTACTAGAGCTGCAAAAAAGATAATCGAGGGAGATTACTCGGTTGTCATCAATGAAAATAAAGAGGGGGATTTCGCGAAACTGGCGATTTCATTTCGTTCAATGAGGGATATCATTAGAAAAAATATGCATGATTTGCTTGAAGAGAAACGGTTTTTAGGAGAAATGTTGCAGGATATATCTCATCAGTTAAAAACGCCGCTTTCAACTATTTCTATCTATAATGAAATGTTGTTAAATGAGAAACTATCCCGAGAGCAACAAGCTCAATTACTACAAAATAATGATATTCAGATTTCTAGAATGAATATCTTAATTCAGAATTTGTTAAAAGTAGCAAAAATTGATGCAAAAGCGATTTCGTTTGATAAAGAGCCAGGGAATTTAGTAGATACGACTGAGGAAGTACTAAATCGCTTGCAAAGCATGATAAGTGATAAAAATATTTTGATTGATTGGAATGCACCAAGAGAAATAGTCGTTATTCACGACAAATTATGGATGCAGGAAGCTTTGTTAAACCTGTTGAAGAATGCAATCGAACATTCTAAACCCGGTGGTAAAATAATGATTCAGGCCAAAAATTCTCCAATCTATACAGAACTAGTAATCCAAGACTTTGGAGAGGGAATTTCAGCTGAAGAATTACCCCATATTTTTGAACGATTCTATAAATCAAGTAGTTCTAAAAAGCACGGATCGACCGGAATTGGATTGGCACTTGTCAAAGCTATTATAGAGGCACATCACGCCTTAATTACAGTTGAAAGTGAAAAAAATGCTTATACAAGATTTACAATTATTTTTATGAAATTTTAATAACAGTTTGGTATATATTTTAATCTTTTTAATATAAAGGGGTTTTTTTATGTTTAATAGATTGAAGTGTTTTCTTTTATCTGAGAAAGACATAGTTGATACTGTGAAAAAATACAAGGAGGAAAAAATACACGTTTCCATAATAAAAGATTTTTTAGGGGATTTAATCTTAATAAGAACTTTTACATTTTTAATGTTTGTTCCAGTATCAACTTTTATTTTTTCAGTTATAATTTATGGAGCTGTTTTCTTTATATCAGGCATTAAGATTACTGTTTGGGGCATCACTATAATGTTATTAGTTCCAATAACATTACTTTTCTATATGAATATAACTAATACATCAATTATTATTACTGATTTAGTGAGAAAATTTTTATTAACCATAAAATATCTAAATCCATTTTACTCAATCATAAATAAACCTTGGCTCTTTATTTTTGAATTATTAATTGGTTTTTTATATGTATTTCTGCTATCTTTATTTTCTATTTGGATAGTATTACATTCATTAGAAATAGATTTTTCTGAATTTAGTTCGGAGGACAATCGAAGTTTTCAATTTTCAATTATTATTTTACATACAGCAATTTATTTGTTTATAAGAGTTCATGGCCAGTATTGTAAGACAACTAAGCAAAAAATTAAAAAGCTGAAAATGAAGTTTTATTTATGGTTTTGTTCTATGATTGCAAGTATTGTATATATATTTGAATCACTCTTTAATTATATGAATGGAATCCAAGCAATTTATTTTATTTTTGTTTTAATGATTGCTTTAGAAAGAACAGTGACACATTATAAGAAATTTATAGATTTTTTAGAATGTGAAAATTTGTATGAAAAATATTTTTAGAGAGAAAAGTCTTTTGAAATATAAAAAGTTATACCTACTAAATACTGGACGAGTAAAAAAACGCTATTCTTTTTCTAGAATCATAGGAAAAGATAGCGTTTTTGTTTAATATACTCAAAAACAAAAATCTTTTGGTAAATTACCATTTTTAATAACTGTTCTTAACCCATGTTTTATAATCCAAGGATTAATAGGATGCTGTTTATCACGTAATTGCTGTAACCACTGAAAAACGAGTTCTTTATCTTCTTTCGTAATATCGTTAATATGATTGGCTACAGATTTTTGAACATATTTAGAAGGGTCATTCATTAATGGTTCAAGAAGTTGTAAATTGTACTGAAAATCACCTTTTAGAGCTCCTATTTTTTTAGCCCAAGGAAGCCTTGGTCTTGTACCTTCAGAAACTAATCTCCTAATGTGGCTGTTTTCGTCATGAATCCACTGTTGTAATATGTTTAGTGTATCTTCATGGTATGTTTCAAGAAAGGGCCGAATGGCATATTCAGCAGTATTCCTTTTCGTTATTTCATACATTGCATTAAACGAGATTTTAAAATCGTTAAGCCCATATTTTTCAACGTATTTTGCAACAGGCATGTACATATATCCATTTGTAAATGTGCCTACTCCGGTTGTATTTTCTGGTCCTAATGTTTTCAGTAATATATGTATTGCGGCATTAAAATCTTTTTGTAAAGCATTGTGTAATTCATCTGCAATTACTTCAATACGCTGTTTTAACTCTAAATTTTCAACTTTACAAGCTACAGAATCTACAAAGATGCTTTTAGAGAAACAAGGATCGTGTTTACAAATAGAATCAGCTATTTTTTCTGCTAATTCTTCATTAAATAAAAATTTTAACGGAACATATTTACCCATTTTTTCACCTCGGTGGTCAAATGAAAACAATTTTTATTTTTTAATCGACAATCCATAAACCAAAGTCTCACTCGGAGTCGTAATACTAAAACCTGTCGTCTTATAGTCAAGCTTCACTGTATCACCAGTGTAGTCTTTCGTAAATGAATCCATTTGTACGATAAGCTCCGCATCTTCATATACAACATCATCTGCGTTAAATGTATCCCAAATTAAATCGACATCAACGAAAATACTACAAGAGTTTGTCATTGTTCCTCTAATGCGAATGATCTTTTTGTCTTCACGTTCTAATCTATGTATAGCTGCTTTTGCTTCATCAGTAATGCGAATGTTCATTGTATCCCAACCTTTTATTTATATTTCTTCTATTATGGCAAAAACAGGAGCAATAGGGAAGGAAAGAGGTTTGCAACAAAAAACGAGCAAACAAATTTGTTTGCTCGTTTCACTTTATTTTAGTTCACATTTATCAAGTGGAATCACTTTTGTTTTTTTCGTAAATTTATATCCTAACCATAGTACTAAGAAGAGTGGTAAACCGATGTAAGAAACGAGTACGCCATTCCAATCGATTGATTCACCCATAAATGCGCCGTAGTTTTGTCCTAAAATTACGATGATACAAAGTGTAAATGCGAAGATTGGACCAAATGGGAACCATTTTGCTCTATATGGTAAGTCTTTCAAATCTTTTCCTTGTGCAATATATGCTTTACGGAAACGGTAATGACTAATTGCAATGCCGACCCAAGCGATAAAGCCAGACATTCCTGATGCATTTAATAACCAAATGTATACAACACCGTCACCGAATAAAGAAGCAATGAAAGCGATACTACCGACAATTGATGTTACGATTAATGCGTTAACAGGTACACCGCGGCTATCTAATTTACCAAGAAACTTTGGTGCTTTTCCTTGGCGAGCTAAATCCCAAAGCATACGAGTTGATGCATACATACCAGAGTTACCAGCAGATAGTACTGCCGTTAAAATAACAGCGTTCATAACAGAAGCAGCAAAGGCAACGCCCGCTTTTTCAAAAATAAGTGTAAACGGACTTACTGTAACATCACTTGCAGCAAGGCTTTCAGTTGTATAAGGAATTAATAAACCGATAACGAGAATTGCAAGGATATAGAATAAAAGAATACGCCAAAAGATTGAACGAATCGCTTTCGGAATATTACGCTCTGGATCAGAAGTTTCACCAGCAGCTACTCCTAATAGTTCAGTACCTTGGAATGAGAAACCAGCTGCCATAAACACACCGATAATTGCCATGATACCGCCGTTAAATGGTGCATCTGCAACAGTGAAGTTTTTAAATCCAACCGTTTCACCGCCCATAATTCCAAAAATCATCATGAAACCAACAATTAAAAAGATAATAATCGTAACTACTTTAATAAGTGCGAACCAATATTCAGATTCACCAAACCCTTTAACAGATAAATAGTTTAAAAGGAAAATAATAGCTAAACATAATCCGCTCCAAATAAGAGAAGGGGTATCTGGGAACCAAAATTTCATAATTAATGTTACGGCTGCAAGTTCAGCAGCAATCGTAATTGCCCAGTTATACCAATAGTTCCATCCAAGTGCAAAGCCAAGTGATGGATCAACAAATTTTGTTGCATACGTACTAAAAGATCCAGTAACAGGCATGTAAGCTGCAAGTTCAGCTAAGCTTGTCATTAAAAAATAAACCATAATTCCAATTGCGGCGTATGCAATTAATGCGCCACCAGGTCCAGCTGTATGGATGACACCACCACTGGCAAGAAATAGTCCGGTACCAATTGTACCACCGAGAGAAATCATCGTAAGGTGACGAGATTTTAACCCGCGTTTTAATTCACCTTGTCCTTGTGTAGTTTGCGTTTTAGAGGTAGATTGATTTGTTGCGCTATTCATGTTCAACACTCCTTTTCTTGTAGGTTAGGAAGGAGCGGGGGAGAAAAATACAAAAAACCGCCAAAGGAATTTGGCGGAACGTTTCACAAATAACCACCCCATCATACCCTTCCGTTAAGATAGCACCCCACGTTTACACGGTAATTTTGTAAACGTGACAGTTCTGTTCCTTTCGGAGACAGCCCCAGCTCATATTTCCAGAGAAGAAATATAAACTTCGGCAACTTTTCCTTTCAAACGGAGTCAGCTGACATTCTCTGTGTCTCGTCCGTTTTACTATTAAAAGTCGCAACCTCTACCTCATCGGATTGATGAGGATTTATATATTGCTAAGATTTTTAATATATGGCAATTGTAATGACTTTCTGAATATATTGCAAGATATTTTGTTAGGAAAAGTCAAAAAATATCGGTTATTGTATAGGAAACGCTTGCAAAACTCCACCCGAACCTACTATTATGTAGCAATAAGCAAAGAAAAAATTGTTATACAAATGTTTCGCAAAAAATATTGAAAAACCCTCTAAATTAAAAGAAAATTCAGAAAAATATAATTCGACATTCATAATAAAGTCATATTATTTGTTATAATTAGGGTAACGTTTAAGCAAAAAGGGGAAATCAAAATGAAATTAGAAACAGAAAGGCTCTATATAGTGCCGTGTACAGAAGAGAGGATTCAAGTCGCTAACGAGCAAGGATACAATAGCGGCCCGCATATTGTAGGGCATGTAAAGAATGTAAAAAAAGATGCAACTTTATTACCATGGGGGGCGTGGTATGTTCTTCGAAAAGAAGATGATAGCGTTTTAGGTGATATTGGGTTTAAAGGGAAACCAAACGAGAATCAAACAGTAGAAATTGGCTATGGATTCATTGAGAAATATTGGAATCAGGGCTATGCAACAGAAGCTGTAAAAGAACTAATCGATTGGGCTTTCAAAACAGGTGAGGTAGAAACAATAATTGCAGAGACACTTCTAGATAATTATAGTTCGATGCGTGTTTTAGAAAAGTTACATATGAAGAGAGTAAATGCTACAGAAATGATGATTAATTGGAAAATAGAAAAATAAAAAATACCGCTCTAAATTGAGCGGTATTTTTTATAGTTATGGTAGCATTTGCTTCTGATCATTCGGATACTCAGCCGTTGACGTATTAGGACGATTGGAATGATTACGAACAGCAATGAAAATAGAAATAATAACGACAAGACCAACTGCAACGTAAGAAAGTGAAATAATAGTTGGATCCACTTTAAATGTAGTAAGCAGTGTACGAATGTTTGTAAAGATAATAAGACCACCAACTAATACGCCAAGTAAATGAGAAGGAACGATGCGAACTAGCCATGCCGCGATTGGTGCCGCTACGATACCACCGAGCATGAGAGAAAATACCCAAATCCAGCTTACTTGTTCCCAGCCAAGTGAGATGAAGAAGCCGATTGTTGCAGCGAGTGAAACAGGAAATTCACTCGTATCTACAGATCCAATAACTTTTCTAGCTTCATTTCCTCTTGCTAGAAGAACAGGTGTCGTAATCGGCCCCCAACCACCGCCACCAGTTGAATCAACGAATCCAGCGAATAAACCAAGCGGCACAAGTTGTTTTGCAGACATACGCTTATTTGAAGTGACAATTTGTTTTTGAATGATGAATCGTAATAAAATATAAACCCCTAAAGTAAATAAAAATACGGAAATGTACGGTTTAATTACATCACCAGGTAAATTGCTTAAAAAACATGCCCCAACAAATGCGCCGATTGCCCCAGGTAATGTAAGCCTGGAAACTGTATATTTATCAACGTTTCCAAATTTGATATGAGATGCGCCAGAAGCTGCAGTTGTAACGACTTCAGCTAAATGAACCGATGCGGAAGCTACAGCCGGTGCAATACCAAACATTAATAATAGTGAAGTAGACGTTACCCCATACGCCATTCCGAGTGCTCCATCGATCAGTTGAGCGAAAAATCCAATAATAGCAAAGACAATTAATTTCTGCATAAATAATCCCCCTGTAATAATAAATGAAAAAGACACTTTTCCCGTATGAGAAAAGTGCCTTTGGTTTTTCCAATCAGCAATAATTAAATTTGTTTCATTATAATACATATTAATCGTATAAATCAACTAGGTTTTAAAGTTTTTGAATTGAATGAAAGAAAAATAAAATATACAATAAAAGGATGGAGAGAAAGGGGAGAAAGAATATGTTAGCATTTGATCATCTCGTTCACGCAGTGCAATATACACCGGAGGAAGCGGCAAAACAAATGCAGGAGCTTGGATTTCATACTGTATTAGGCGGAGAGCATACTACTTGGGGTACTTGGAATAGTTTAAGTTATTTTGACTTATCATACATAGAATTTTTAGCAGTTCAGCATGAAGAAAAAGCGAAAGAAGCAGAAAATCCATTAGTACAAGAAACAGTGGTGAAACTACAAAATGGAGAAGGAATGCTACAAATCGCGATCCGAACAGATGCAATTGAGGAGCTAGCAGTTAACTTTAATAAGTACGGCTTACATACGATAGGGCCATTTGAAGGGAAACGCATGAGAAAAGATGGCCGGCTTTTAGAATGGAAAATGTTATTTGTTAAGCAAGAAGAGAACGGACCGAAATTACCTTTCTTTATACAGTGGAATGAAACGGACGAAGAAAGAAGAAACGATTTACGTAACAGTGGGATGATCACTGAACATAAAAACAAAGTGCAACAAATTGAAACGATTCATTACGCAGTAAAAAACGTTCGAGAAACAGTAAGGAAATGGAAAAAAGTAATGGGACTATCTACAAGCTCAGTTGTGAAAAATGAAAAATGGAATGCTGAGAGTCAAAGTGTAGTGTTTGGAAATATTCATGTGCAGTTTTGTGAACCGATTGGAGAAGGGCTAGTACTAGAACATTTGAATAAGAATGGCGAATATCCATTTGCAGTAGAGTTTAAAGGTGGAGATAAACGAGAGCATGAAGTGCTAGGTAGTTTGTACATATATTAATAGAGGTGAACGTTGTGAAAGAAATGCTTAGGGAGATAGAGAGAATACTAGAATGGCCTCGTATGTTAAAAGCGACTGTTATTTCAAAAGGCTTTTCATTCGATGAGAAATATAAAATTGAATTAGAGAGTGGGGCCTCGTATTTTATTAAAGTATGCGATTCATCATATTTTGAACGGAAGCAGGAAGAATATGAATATATGCAGCAGCTAGATTCTTTACATATTCCTATGCCAAAATTAATTCATTTTATTAGTCTTACTAAATTCAATAAATGTGTACAAGTTTTTGAATGGATTGATGGATTAGATGGTGAAGATATATTAAGAACGTTGTCTACAGAAGAGCAGTATAGGGCTGGAAAAAAGGCTGGAGAAGTACTAAAAAAGATTCATTTAGTTGAAAAAGAAGATAAAAGTAATTCATGGGAAATGTCTATATGGAGTAAATATGAGAGATACTTAGAAGCGTTGAAAGAATATGAAGTAGACTTTTTTCGTTTAAATACAGTGATAGATTTTGTAGGAAATCATAAAGATTTATTGAAAAATCGTCCCATCGTATTTTTACATGACGATTTTCATCCGGCTAATATAATGATTGACCAAAATGAGTTTCGGGCTGTCATTGATTTTGCTAGATTCGATATTGGTGATCCTATTCATGATTTTTATAAAGTAGCACTATTTACAACGAATATAAGCAAACCATTTGCGGTTGGACAAGTTCACGGTTATTGCGGAGGAGAACCTGATCTACATTTTTGGAAACTGTACTCATTATATGCAGCAATGATATTCCCGGCTGATATCGTATGGACAAACCGAAGCACACCATATTTATTAGATGATATGAAGGAAAGATTAAATGGAATTTTAGAAGATCATAATGATTTTTCATCCTATATTCCAAAATGGTATCAATCAAGCGAATTTAATAAATAAAGGAGTAATTTATATGGATAAAATAGCAGTAATTTCAGATATTCACGGTAATATTCAAGCATTAGAATCCGTGTTGAATGATATTAAATTAAGAGGAATCGAGCGCATTATTTGCCTTGGAGATTTAGTAGGAAAAGGACCTCATTCCAGTGAAGCAATTGAAATCATTCGTAAAGAATGTGAAGTAGTCGTAATGGGAAACTGGGATGATTTTATTACAAAGCCGACTGAATTTGAAGCATTAAAATGGCATCAAAAACAATTATCGGAAGAACAAAATGATTATTTAAGAAGTTTACCATTTTCAATCGAATTTTTTATGAGTGGAAAACTCATTCGTATGTTTCACGCTTCACCGAGAAGTTTATATGAAAGAATTCAACCACACGCTTCAAGAGAAGAACGTATTAGTATGTTCGAAAATAGTGATCTGACAGAAAATATAGAAGGAGAAAGAAAACCAGATGTCGTTTGTTACGGCGATGTTCACCAAGCGTTCGTTCAAAATTTCAGAGGGAAAACGTTATGTAATGCCGGTAGCGTAGGAAACCCACTTGAAATAACGCAAGCTTCCTATTTAATATTTGAAGGAACATATAATGAAAAAGAAGCGGCGAGCTTTTCTATTCAACTTGTACGAGTACCGTATGATATTGAATTAGCTATCAGATTAGCAGAAGAACTCGAAATGCCAGAAATTGAAGAGTATAAGCAAGAGTTACGGACGGCCTTATATCGGGGGTTTAAGGGGAAGTAAGCTAATAATATATCAACGATTTTTCAAATATATCTATCATAACTTAAAATATATCAACGATTTTTTCGATATATCAACGATTCGACAAAGGATATCGATTTACCGACAAATAGTGACATGAATTGTTACTTATAATTATATTATGTAAACTAATTATAAAGGGAGATATCATGAACCGAAAACAACGAATCAAAGAAATTGCAGATCATATTGTAAAGCTAAACTTAACCTATCCAACAAGAGTTGGAGTAAGTGGTATTACAGCATCAGGAAAAACAACATTTGCAAACGAATTAGCGGAAGAAATAAAAAAACGAGGATTACCAGTAACACGCGCCAGCATTGATGATTTTCATAATCCAAGAGTGATTCGCTATGCAAAAGGAAAAGAATCTGCAAGAGGGTATTATGAAGATGCACACGATTATACAGCTTTCAAAGAAAGATTATTAATGCCTTTAGGACCTAACGGGAATTTACAGTATGAAACGATTTCTCATAACTTAATAACGGATATGTCTGTACATAATGAGCCGCTATTGGCCACGCAAAATATGATATTAATAGTAGATGGAACGTTTCTATTGAAAAAAGACGTTGCGTATTTATTTGATTACAAAATCTTTGTAGATACAAATTTTGAGATTGCGAGAAAACGTGGTGCTAAGCGGGAAACTGAAGCTTTTGGAAGTTATGAAGAAGCAGAGAAGATGTTTTTGAACAGATATCATGCGGCCTGTAAGTTGTATATAGATGAGCATAATCCGAAAGAACTTGCAGATGTTTTATTTGAAAATAGTAAATTTGATGATCCAGTAGTTCTATTTAAAAGACATTAATACAGTTTATATAGGAGGAATGAACATTTGTTTAGATGGTTTCAAAAAAATAATAAAGTGAATGAAGAGAAGGATGGACAATATTTAGAAATCAAAAATGAACAGATAAATGAACAGTTAAAACAAAAAATAATGGAACTAGAGAGTATAAGTGAAGACATTTGCAGTAAGTATCAAAAAATATATGAAGAACGTTTTGCGCAAAATGGTAAATTAAATTTGAAGCTGTCAATTAAAAGAGATATAGACGGTGATGAATTAGAAGGACTAACATCTAACAATTGTTTAGACTATGAATATAGATCAGAAATTAATTTTGAATATGATGCTTCAAAATCATGGGAAGTCTGTACTATTTCGCTTTGGTACTATCACCAAGGATATCGAAAAAGTAGTAGCATAGGAACACTTTATAGCGGAACGATTAATGAATTAGAAGAAGAAGTTAAAGTAACATTGGAAGAACTGTTACATAGTGAAGATAATTAATGATTCCATTTTATATTGCGTTAAGAATGGGTTTAATTTTATGATACTAATAGGGAATAATTTAGGAAGAGAAATTTAAAGGGGATAAAAAAATGACAGAAGTACTAGAACTAAAAGAAGAACTACTACAAATTAAAAATAATAATTATGCTGTACCAGAAGACGTAGATGCATATCCATATGCGCAGTGGATGCTAGATTATATCGGATCACCAGATGCTGAATTACGTGATGATTTAATTTATAGTACGCTTCATACATGGATTACAAATGATGTGTTTAGACAAAAAGAATTACGAGGGTTAATGCTACAAGCAATTAGCCCTGATTATTTATTTTATAAAATCGGTGAAAAGGGAACAGACTCTGTTTTTAAACGTGCATTCTCTGTATTAATTCCACCACTTATTTTATCTGTTCATGAAAGAGAACCGTTGTTATCGGAAGAACAATTGTACAGTGTGGCAGAACAAGTGTTGGAATATGTATATTTAGAAGAAGATGTAAGGGGCTATGTAGAAGGAAAAGGCTGGGCACACTCTACTGCACATGCAGCAGATGCACTTGATGCTTTAGCACGTACAATACAAAATCGTGAGTTCTCATATGCAATACTAGCTGCCGTTCGTCAGAAGGTACGCTTACATGACTACGTTTACATTCACTTTGAGGATGAGAGATTAGTAGCACCAATTATGTCGTTACGTAACCAAAATCTTTTAACTGAAGAAGAGTGGAGCAACTGGTTACATAGTATAGCAACTGTTGAGGACATCCGACATCCGCAGCATGCTATTTTAGTACAAAATATTAGATCGTTCTTAAGAAGTTTATATTTCAGAGTTTTAGAGACAGAGGGTAGCACAGCCTTTACAGATGATATATTGGAGACTTTGAAAGGGTTGCGTAGGTATTAAAAATACGTTTTTCTAAGAGAAAAGTACATAAAACCACTACCTCCCAACCATACTAATAAAATGTGTTGGAGGTGAGTTTTATGGACAAAAAAGACTTTGAAAAGGTGTATAATGATTATTTACATCAAGGAGAAGAGCAAGCTCAATTTGAAGTAGGCCATGAAGTCAATACAGGAGCAGAACAAATTGTTGCTGTTCGTAAAAATGATGATGGAGATTTAATAGCGTTTAAAACAAGTAGCGGGAGAGAGTTAGATTATATGACTGCTCTTAATGAAGCGAAATCAGGGAAGTTAGCTCATGTGGACGTATTTCATAAGTATGGCAGAGATATTATACGTAGTGAACCGGATGGAATAAAAGAAAATAACTTAGATAATTTACCTTCATTTTAAACGGGTAAACCTCAAGAAGAGAATGTTCATTACGATATTCTCTTCTTTGTTTTGCGAAGTTTTCCTAGCAAATAGACGATTCATTTTTAAAGTGCGATCATACTTTTAAAGAGCGCTCTAAATTTCTCTTTATCTTCTGCTGTAAATGGTTTCGGTCCCTTTGTACGTTTACCACTTTTTCGAACCATTGCACTTAAATATCGTGTTTGTAACAATTGTTCAATGTTATCATTCGTATACTTATAGCCTTTATGGTGTAGTACGATACAGCCTTTTGCTAAAGCGAGCGAAGCAAGACCGTAATCTTGTGTTACGATTAAATCTTCTTTTTTTGCTAACTGCATAATTCGGTAATCAGCAGCATCTGCTCCGGAATCAACATATATTGTTTCCACACCTTTCGGCTGCTCTGCATTAGAATAATGAGAAAAACTAGTAACGAGTGTAACAGGAATTTCCGCATTCGTAGCTTCAAAAATAATTACATCTTTTACAGGACAAGCATCTGCATCAACGTAAATTTTCATTTTTATCACTCCTATAAATAGGTTCGTGTTGATAATAATGGTAGATTTAGGTTTTGTCAAATGAGTAATATCTTCCTCAATTTAATACGTATGTATTTTTATAAAATAAACGGATATTTCGAACTAAATAACGAATGTACTATAGATTTTAATAAGTGGTTATATGTAGTGATGTGAAAATTTCTTAATACGAAAGTATTAGGAAGTTTTATTTGAATTTCATTCTGCGGATTGATTTTTAATAGTGTTTATTTGGATAAAATAGCAATAGAATATATAAATAAAATGTATTTTAAATTAGAGGATCATTTCATGTTACTGCTCTATGCAATGGTTTCAAAAGATAAGTAAGTCTGAAATTAATCAGGAGGGCCGAATGAGGAGTTTCGATTTATCACAAACAACTATTAATATATCAAAAAATGATCTTATTTATAAAACGAATGATAATAAGTATTGGGTGTATGAAGTGATTTTTCAATCGCATGAAGGCATACCACCTCATAGCCATCCATTTGGAGAAGATTGTGCAGTTGTGTTGTCAGGTCATTTGGATTATTATATTTCAAATAAAATAATGATTCGTGCATCAAAAGGAGAGATTGTGTTTGGGTGGAAGAACCATATACATGGCTATAAAAATAATGAAACAGAACCCTTGCATCTATTAATTTTCGTTGCGCCGAATAAAATTGGGCTAGAATATTTACCTGATGATGATCCAAAAATTGTGCACGTACCGGAAGAAAAGCGAATAATGAAGCTTTCCGAATATCAAGTAGTACATTCCCCTTTTTCTTCTTTTGAAAGAATAAAAATAGATGGTGAATATTCAGAAGCATATAATGAGAATGGACTTATGGTGTTTATTGATATCGAAAATAAACAAATGTATATATTTGAGGGTGAGAATGTGGAGATAAAAACTTCAAATCCCATAGTATTTATTAAGTATACAGCTAGATTGTGAGAATGGAGAGTTGCTTTTCTGTATTTATAATAGATATGTAGTTAAGAATATTAAAGAGGAATATTTTACAGAAAATAGGGGGTGGGTTTTATTATTTAACTTGTAGACAACGAAATAGAAATGACCATTTATTGAGGAGAGCGATATTTATATGCAGTTATATTTTTATAATGAAAACTTCAGAAATACAATAAATCAATATACATTGTCAGAAGAGCAGCTTTGTTATACAGGTTTACCTAAAAAGCTTGTAAAACTATCGAGTGAGGATTCAGATCGGCATTCAATTTTAGCTATGAAAGATAATGAGCTTGTAACGTTTTTTGTTTTACATAAAAATGACGGGGTTAAACCATATACAAATAATGAAAAATCTATTTTAATAAGAGCATTTTCAACAGATTTTCATCATCAAGGGAAAGGATATGCAAAACAAGCTTTAAAGATATTACCTGACTTTGTCCGAAATAACTTCTTAGGTATAAATGAAATTATTTTAGCAGTAAACGTTAAAAATGTAGCTGCACAATCTTTATATGAAAAATGTGGTTTTTGTGATAATGGGGTTAGAAGGATGGGGCGGAAAGGTGAATTAATCATAATGAGTTACAATTTATAAGAATCATTCTTAGAAGTAGGGAAGAAAGATAAAGAAAAACGAAAAATTTCGAAAAGAAAGCCCCTGTATCAATCATCAGGAGCTTTCTTATAATTTAATTTTGGAATGAAGCTTCTTTTCATTATTTTTTGCTTACTTATTATCTGGAGTTAATGAATAAAGAAGTTTTAAATGTATTAAAAAGTTATTTTATTTCCCACAAACCAAAATAGCCTCCCGCAAATGAGAAATCCCTTCCTCAATTTGATCAATATTCACTTTTCCATAAGATAAACGAATATAACCATCTTTCGCGCCGAAAATACTACCCGGCATAAAGGCGATTTCTTGTTTTAAACTTTGCATAATGAGTTGTTTTTCGTTTATAGGTTCTTTTAATTTCCCCCAAATGTATATACCACCAGTAGGGTTTGAAAAAGAGATTTTGTCGTGAAGTTGCTCATTTAAGGCGCGAACGATAACGTCTCTTTTTTCCGCTAATTGTTTTCGTAACGGTACGATATGCGACTGAAATGGCACAGTTTCGAAAAATTGCTGCATAAGCCACTGCGGGAAAATACTCATACCTAATTCCATTTGGTGTCTTGCGTCGGATAACCTTTCTACTACAGACTGCGGGGCAACAAGCCAACCAACTCGTAAGCCTGGTGCAATCATTTTTGATAAAGAATGTACATAAATGACAGTTCCGTTTTCATCTATTGATTTCAAAGTAGGACAAGGTTGTTTCTTTTCTAGCGTAAGTAAACTAGACGGATCATCTTCAACGATTGCAATTCGTAAATCTGCACAAAGTGATAATAGTTTTTTTCTACGGTTTGGATGAAGCATCGTTCCCGTAGGGTTTTGGAAATTTGGATTTAAAAAGATCATTTTAATACGGTGTTTTCTATATAACTCCTGTACATCATCTGGGTTAATCCCATGTTCATCAACAGGTAATGGGAAAATACGAATACCTGCTGATTGGAATAGAGGCAGGGAATAACAGTGTGAAGGACTTTCGAAAGCAACAGCATCACCTGGATTTAATAAACATTGTACGATAAGATGAAGTGCTTGCTGTGCGCCAGATGTAATCATAATGGATTGTTCAGTCGCCTCAACTTTTAAATATTCTTTCATATATTTTACGACCGCTTGTCTTAGCGGGAGATAGCCTTGCGGATGATCGTAACTTAATGAATGCGTTAACGGTTGTTCACGTAAAATCGCTTGTAGTTGATCGTGGGGATAAAGATTACAATCGAGCTCTCCGTTTGCAAAATCAATAATATTTTCATTTTGTTGTACTTCTGCCCGAATATGGCGAAGTAGTGGTAAGTTTGGTAAAAAAGTACCACCTTCTACGAAATTTCTCCAGTTCGGCGTTAATGTTGGAGAAACACCCCACATATGTGTACTCACGCGTGTTCCTTTACCAGTCGTACTCTCTACAATTCCCATAGCACGTAGTTCATTATAAGCAGTCGTTACTGTACTTCTGTTTACATTTAACTGCGTAGCTAATTTCCGTTCTGAAGGGAGGAAGCTTCCTGGAGGAAGTTCTCCATATGTAATACGTTTTTCAATAAAGTCAACAACTTGCTGATAAATAGGGATTTTACTGTCACTATCTAGTTTCCATTCCATAAAAAACGCCTCCGTATCTCTTATATACATCAAGTATAGCAAATTGGCTGGGTAAAAAAACAGCCAATTGGACGGTGTTATATCCAGCCAATTTTACTATGCTAAATAGGGAAGGGGAGATTCGGATGAAACGATGGCAAATGGAATGGCTCCTAGTATCAGTTGCATTAGTATGGGGAGCAAATTATACAATAGGAAAGTATGGAGTGGCATATATGTCATCCATTCAATTTAATAGTTTACGATTTTTAGTAGCATCACCGGTATTATTACTTATCACTTTTATGATGGAACGCTCATTACGTATTGAAAAAAAAGATTGGTTACGATTAGTAGCAGTCGGTATCGTTGGTACGGCAATGTATCAAACGATGTTTATGCTATCTGTGAAATATACTTCAGCAACGAACGCCTCATTATTAATTGCGATGTCACCTATTTTTACAGGGATATTAGCAGTATTGCACAAACAAGAACGTTTTTCGATGAAAGTACAAATTGGTTCAATAGTAGCGTTTATTGGTGCAGCATTCGTTTTATTAACAGGACATACAGGAGGAACTACTTACGAATATGCGTGGCTCGGAAACATAATTGGATTAGTCGCAGCGATTGCGTGGGGATGGTATCCAATATTAGCGCAACCTCTTATAACAAAATATTCCGCAATGAGAGTCACATCTTGGTCAACTTTAATTGGAATTGTACCTCTCGTTGTATATTGTTTATTCAACGTAAATACATTAACGTGGCCAGTAGACATGCCAAGCTGGGGGTCTCTAGCATATTCAATCGTCTTCGCGACAATCTTCGGACTTGCAATGTGGTATGTCGGTATTAGTCAAATAGGCTCAACGAAAGTAATGGTTTATATGTATCTTGTACCATTGTTCGCAGTTATTTTTGCGGCAGTAACAATAGGGGAGCAAATCAATATGATGCAACTGGTTGGCGGACTTATTATCTTTGTGGGTCTATATGTTGTAAAAAAAGGTGGAATCAAAAAGCCAGCTCTCAATTTGAAAAAAGTAAGTTAACAATAAAAAGGATCTCTTTCATATAGAAGGAGATCCTTTTGGTTTTTGTAATAAAAGCGCTTGTTCAACAGCCCATTTTTGATGATCATGAATGAGAAGCTCTACAGCAAGTAAAGGAGACATCCACCGCAAAACATGATCTTCCTCACAGTTTTCAGTTTGTGTCTGCACCATGTTCGCAATATAAAAAAATCCATCGTTTAAATAATATGTATCTTCTTTTTCTGCATAAAAATATCGCATTGCATTACCGATATATTGATTAATTTCAATTGCCCATCCTAATTCCTCTAGTAGTTCACGATGTAAGCATTCATCTTTTGTTTCGGTACCTTCCATACCGCCACCAGGTAAAAAATAACGGTCTCCTTTTTGGATAATAGCAATGTTTGAAGAAGTTGAGTTAAAAATAATTGCATAACAACTAGGCCGTAATACATATTGCTCAGTAGGCTTTTTATAACCAAAAATAAGTTTAGATATCATAAGACACGTCACCTCTCTATAAAATACACAAAAGGAATAATAAGGTAAAAATAGAATTGTATAAGTATAATCTTACGAGATTGGAGTGATAACAAAATGATAAATCGAAAGTGTTCGCGCTGTAAAGAAATTACAGGTACATTGCACGGTGGTAAAAAAATTAAGGAAGAATTTCTATGTGAGGACTGTTTACAAAAAGGAATTGCGAGCGGTGAAATCGAATTATCACAAGTGGAGCAAGAACAAACTTCGTATCTTTCTATAAAAATATTAAAAATAATGAGTGTGATTTATTTAATAGCATCTATTTTAATGGCTTTTTCAACCGGTCCATTTATACATAATATAGGATTTGATGAAATGTCCATTTCAGGCCCAGAATTAGGTTTAATAAGTATTGTTATGCTAGGTTCTTTATTCCAGTCTGTTCTTGTATTTTGCGGGATATGGGTATTCATCCTTTTAGTAGAAACAGTCATTAAAATTTATGAAAAAATGAAGTGAGTGAGAGGGAGAAACATATGCGAGTAAGAAACATCCAAGGGGAAGATTATGTAAAGATTCATTCTGTTTTAAATGATTGGTGGGGCGGGAGAGACATGGCTGCCATGTTGCCAAAATTGTTTTTCGTTCACTTTCAAGAAACGAGTTTTATCATTGAAGAAGATGGCGAAACGTTAGGTTTCTTATGCGGATTCTTTTCGCAAACGCATAAAGAGGAAGCGTACGTTCATTTTATCGGGGTAAATCCGAAGTATAGAAGAAGAGGAATTGCATCGACATTGTATTCGTATTTCTTTGATGTCGCACGTGCAAATAATTGTAAAGTTGTAAAAGCAATTACGTCACCAGTTAATAAAAAATCGATACAGTTTCATAGGGAGATTGGCTTTCAAATTGAGGCTGGGGATGATGAGATAGAGGGTGTATCGGTACATACAAATTATGATGGGAATGGCGGTAGTAGAGTTTTATTTTTGAAAAATGTGTAGAAAAATAAGCTTTACCAAAACCCACTGAGTTAAATGTATATGAAAATGTTATCCGTTGCATAAAGAATAGCTGACTTTGTTAGCTTGATAGAAGCTAGTATGATAGTCGAAAGGAATTTCCATAACATAATTTCATCTAAAAAAGAGGGATCTATATGAATTTTGAGAGGGATAGATATTTTTTACAGATGGCATTGGAAGAAGCAGAAAAGGCATTAAAAGAAAACACATATCCAGTAGGAGCAGTTATTGTTGATGGAAATAATAATGTCATTGCAAGAGGAAGGAATAGAGTGCATCCAGAAAAAGACATAACAGCTCACGCAGAGTTAGACGCTATTCGCAATGCAGGGGAAGCAATGTTTGATGCAAAAATAAAAAATGAGAGGTTTACTATTTATAGCACGTTGGAACCGTGCCCAATGTGTACAGGTGGTATTTTATTTGCAAAAATACAGAGAGTAGTCTGGTTACTAAATGATGACTTAGGTTTTGGTGGATATAAAAAGATAAAAAATGCTTTAGTTTTCGAAGGGAAATTTAATAAAATCGACATGGTGGAAGAACCATTTGAAGACTTAAAAACAAGACAAAGAGAACTTATGAGACAATGGGAGCTAAATCCCAATAATATTATTAACTTGCGTAGGGCTATAAAAAAATAGTTATTTCTTTAAATTAAATTAGGATAACGCCACATTACCATCAGCTTAAAAAATATAGTGAAATTATATCGATTTAACAATAAAATATGGAAGAATCTATTACGAATAGAAAGCCGTCCTAAAAGTATTCTAGGATGGTTCTTTTTGTTGTGAGGAGCTAAAAGTATGGAGAGTAAACAAAGTAGAAATGAATACTTACGACGCATTTATAAAGTGCAAGATTATATAGAATCAAACATAAATGATTCACTTTCAATTGAAGAGTTAGCGGATGTAGCAGGATTTTCAAAGTTTCATTTTCATCGGATTTTTAAGGGGATAGTAAACGAGTCATTATCACGGTATGTAAACCGATTGAAGTTAGAAAGGGCAACACATCTACTTACATATCGGACAGATATGACGATTACAGATATTGCGTATCACTTCGGATTCACAGATTCAGCAGTTTTCTCCCGAACATTTAAAAATTATTACGGCGTAAGTCCGTCTCAATATCGAAACTATAATAGCAAGAATTGCAAAGACGTAAGGGGAATTTCTCAATACAATGAATGTAAGAAGGTTCGAGGAAATGTTGAAATTGTAACAGCGGACGATATAAACGTCGCATACATAAGACATATCGGTACATATGAGGAGTTAACTATAGCTTTTCCAGAAATGATAGAAAAACTATTTCATTACGCAGCTAAGCAAAACTATCATGTATTTGATGATACGAAAGTATTAACCATTTACCACGATCATCATGAATTTACTGAGGAATATCATTTAAGAACAAGTTTATGTATAACAATTTCAGATGAATCCACAGTAGAAACGAACGACGTTGGAATAATGGTAATACCTTCTGGAAAGTATGCAGTAGGACATTTTGAAATATGCCAAGATGAATATAAAGGAGCATGGGATTTCTTATACGGTGAATGGCTGCCAAATAGCGGATATAAACCGAGAGACTCGTATCCTTTTGAAGTATATAGAAATGATCCAAAGCAGCACCCGGAAAATAAACATATAGTTGATATATATGTACCTATCGAACCTTTTTAATTATAGGTTAAAGGGGAAGGAATAATGAAAACTGCTGAAAAGTTAGATCAAATTATACAAGAAGAATATAAAAATATGAATGGCATGTTAGTAGTGCGGAAAGGTAATGTTATTTTTGAAAAATATTATAACGATTCCGGTCCAGATGATGCATTTCACATAGCGTCAGTCACAAAAACGATAATCTCTGCGCTAATTGGAATATGTATAGATAAGGGCTATATAAAAAGTGTTGATCAAAAAGTAATAGAGTTTTTCCCTGAATATAAAGTAAAGTCATCTGAAGTAACAGTGCGACACCTACTTACAATGACAGCTCCATACCCTTTTGTAGACTGGCAGGAACCGTTAGAAGAATTATGTACACAACCAGACTGGGTACAGTATACACTTCATAGAATGGGGAACGGTGGAGAGATTGGAGCTTTTAAATATTCATCTGCAGGAGCGCATTTACTATCAGCAATGATTACGAATGCAACAGGGAAAAGTGCACGTGAATTTGCGAATGAGTACTTATTTCAACCACTCGGCATGAGCGAAATTCCAAACTACAATATGAAAGCATTTGGATTCGATGACTTATTCGGAAAAGATGTAAAAGGATGGGTTCACGATCCAAATGGTATTTCGACGGGCGGCTGGGGAGTAACGTTAACGGTTAGGGATATGGCTAAGTTTGGACAGATGTATTTGAATGAAGGTATTCATAATGGAAAACAAGTTCTATCAAAATCATGGATAAAAGAATCGACAGAAATGAACCAAAATCAATATGGTTACTTATGGTGGTTACGAGAAGAAGATGGAATCTTTTCATACTGTGCTATGGGTGATGGGGGGAATATGATTTGTTGTATTCCAGAGAAGGAATTGGTGGTGGTGATGGCTTCTGAAGTTGTGCCAGAAGCAAATGATAGATGGAGATTAATCAAAGAGTATATACTTTTAACAGAGTAATGGTGAGCTTGTAGAAAAATTTAAACGCTCCCCGTAACTTTCCTCAATAAAAAATCGTTAAACATTAGGAAGGGTTATTAATCACGAATGGGGGAGAACTATGAAGATATTAATTCTAGGCGGTACACGATTTTTAGGAAGAGCATTTGTAGATGAGGCTTTACAGAGAGGGCATGAAGTCACGTTATTTAACCGCGGAACAAACAAAGAAGTTTTTCCTGAATTGGAGCAGTTAATCGGTGATAGAAATAACGATGTATCAAGTTTAAAAAATCGAAAGTGGGATGTTGTCATAGACACGTGTGGATTTTCTCCACATCATATTAGGAATGTTGGAGAAGTGCTCAAAGATAATATTGAACACTATGTATTCATCTCAAGCCTTTCCGTATATAAAGATTGGATTCCGCATGACATAAAAGAAGATTATATATTACAGCCCGAACCGACGGATGATCAAATAAAGGCTATAGAGAATGGTGAAGTTTCACCTTATGAGTATTATGGTGCACTGAAAGTATTATGTGAAAAAGAAACAGAGAAGTATTGGCCGGGGCGTGTGTTACATGTAAGAGCAGGTCTTCTTTCAGGAATGTTTGATTATACAGATCGACTTCCATACTGGATTCAGCGTGTAGCAAAGGGTGGGAAAGTATTAGTACCAGGAAGAAAAATTCGTCCCGTGCAATTAGTTGATATAAAAGATGTCGCGAGATGGGGGCTAAATATGGCAGAACATCATAAAGCAGGAACATTTAATATAACAGGTCCGAATGATGAATTGACGATGGAAGAGCTATTAAATACGTGTAAAAAGGTTACGAATAGCGATGCTGAATTTGTTTGGGTAGACGAAGCGTTTATGAGTGAACATAATGTGCAGCCTTGGACAGAAATGCCTTTGTGGATTCCAGAAACTTTCCCATTAGATGGTGAGACGAAGCCGTGGAGAGGCGGGTTTTCTATTTGTATCGAAAGTGCGGTTAATGAAGGGCTTACTTTTAGAAGAATAGAAGAGACAGTTACAGATGTGTATGAGTGGATGGAGAGTACGGAAGAATGGGAATTAAAAGCAGGTATTTCAGGCGAGAGGGAGAAGGAATTGTTAGAAAGATGGTATCAATAAATTTAGCGGAGTTCTTTGAATATGCTTGATTGCACATAAGGAGGAAAAGGTGATGTGGAAAGACACCATTCACAGTATCTCATCAAATTTAAGCTTGAAAAACCCAGCTACGAAGGATGAACTTACTGATATACAAAAATGTTTACATGTGGAGTTACCGAATGATTTATATCAATTATTACAGGAAACAAACGGTATAGAAGGTGAATACGGTGACTTTATATGGTCTGCTTCAAAAATTAAAACTGAAAATATGAGTATGAGAAATATAGTTGATTTTAAGGATTTATACATGCCTTTTGACTGTTTATTATTTTTTGCTGATGGGGGAAATGGTGATTTGTTTGGCTATTCCATTTTGAATGGAAAAGTACAAAGAGATGACATATATGTATGGAACCATGAAAATGATAGTAGAACGTGGGTTGCTCCTTCTTTAAAGACTTTTATGGAGTGGTGGGAGAGTGGAAAGATGATAATTTAAATATAGTATCAAAAAAAGTGCCTTGTTACTAAAGAAACAAGGCATTTTTTCACGAATAATTAATCTACCACTCAATCGGTTCTTCCCCGTACATCTCCCATAGCTTAGGAAACATCTTTTTTAAACCTTCTTCATCGTCTTCATCCCAATCTAACTCGATATCAACTTCCTCAAACTCTTCATTTGTTAAGACATGGTATAGTGTAAAGTATGTATCATCTTCATCCCCAGTCTTCTCCATGTAAACTTCTTGCCCGAAATATAGAGTAAGTTCTTCAATCTCTGGGACGTCATACTCACTCAAATTTTCTAATACAGGAATTAATCGTTCTGGATCTTCAATACAAGCTTCGTATGTCTCTTTTCCTTGATATAATAACCATCCGCGGAAGTAATCGAAAGTATCATCTGAACAGCCACCCATAATAATATAGGCTGCTGCCCATAAACGGGAGGTATAGGAGTCTTTCAAAAGGCGATGCATATGCGTATCAAAAGCTACAATTTCATGTACTGTACGTTTAGCAAGGTGAGAAGTAAGCCATTCTATTTGTTCTTCTTGGTCCTCACCTTTCGTTTTTGCACGATGAAGTAGCTCCCAAAATTCTTCTTCGGTTATCGTTTTTTCTTTTATGTAATCTTCCCCAGGCAACGGGTCTGTATATCCTTTTTTACGTTTGGAAGCAACTAGTTTATTAGCTTCATTCATACATTCTTCTTCTGTTTCAAACTCTTTCGCTTTCACACTGCCAGCTGTGCCAATTTTTCCGTAAAACACAACATAGTCTTTTTCTTTCACAACGATTTTCCAAAACTTATTTGATTTCTCAGTTTGCTGGATTAATAACGTTTCCATCCGTACCCCCATAATGTTTTCTAGTGTGCAATATGATTGTAACATATGTATATACACTTGTAATGATGAAAAATAATAGTTTAGAAAATTCAAAAACCATTGAATGGAGTGGATAAATTTAGTAACCTTATTTGTACAGTAATTACATAATTGTTTTGTAATAATTCGATATTTATATAAGGGGGCGTTACGGATGAATCTTACGTTTAAAGTTGAGGAAACATGTTTTAATTACCGAGTCGGAGCAATTTGTAAACAGGATAATAAAATACTTATTCTGCAAGGTGACGGTGAAGATTTTTGGTACGTACCGGGCGGAAGAGTGAAAATGTTAGAAAACAGTGAGGATGCGTTACAACGGGAACTTGCAGAAGAACTAGCTGCTCCTATTAAAGGGAAGAGATTAATATGGTCAGTAGAAAATTTCTTTACACTTTCTGAGCAAAAGTTTCATGAGATTAGTTTTTATTATGAAGTAGAGCTACATGAATTACCTGTAAATGGAGCGGATCAATATATTTTGGAAGAAGAGGATAGAACATATTTGTTTAAGTGGGTGCCGGTAGAAGAGTTACATGCATATAATTTACAGCCTGCATTTATAAAAGAGAAAGTAAAGAATATAGCAGTTCATACAGAACATTTCATTTTACAAGATTAAATGTATTCGGAGGAGAAAAGGATGAAGGGGATTAAAAAAGAGATACATATAAATGACAAAGTAATTTATTACACACATATCGAAAAAGGTTCTAGTACCGTTTGCTTTATGTTTTCAGGTTCAGGATACAATTATGATAAGCCGTTATTTTATTACGCGACGATGCTTATGCTTGAACATAAAATTGATGTTGTACATATTCATTATTCTTACGACGAACAAGTAATGAATAAACCAATGGAAGAAGTAACAAAAATAATGATGGATGATATTAATCCTGTAATGAAGGAAGTATTAAAAGCTGAGCAATACAACGATACTATATTTTTAGGGAAGTCACTCGGAACAATTCCAATTGCGAATGATTTAATGAAGAGAGAAGAGTTTTTACAGTCGAAAATGATATTATTTACACCTTTACTGACGTTTGATACAATTTTTGATTCTATCTTACATAGTCGACACGAAGGGTTTTTAGTTATTGGGGATAAAGATCACCAATACAATGCAGATCAAATTGATCAGTTACATAAAACGAATTTACAGATTGAAGTTGTCAAAAATGTAAATCATTCTGTAAATGTTGGGGGATATGAAACGGAAAATTCAATTGAGGCTATAGCGAAAATAATAGGAAAACTTAAAGAAGTTGTTAGGACAAACTAACCTATTAATACATGCAAAAGAGGTGCGAATTGCACCTCTTTTACTTTAATAAGCCTTCAAAACATGAAGTAAATAATCCTTACGATTCAGCGGATTATAATCAACACGTTTTCGAGTAGGGAAGGGAGCCATAAGCTTTGTGAAACCAGCTGGCTTCGTTGTAAATATGCCTTCTCCTTCTGTAAATGAATGTAGTATTCGTTTGAAACTCTCTGTTTTCGCAACAGATAATGATCCTGTTAACTGATAAGAATTGTTATTGAATATAGGCTCTGCAAAAGTTGCTGGAACGGCAGCGAGCTTATACATTGCGGTACTAATTGCTTGCTCCGGTACAGTTAATTCAAACGCATTAACTGGTTCATATACATATGTTGCAGCTTGTTTTAAAGCATCCATTAAAACGAGCGGTGTTAAGTTTCTAAAGTCACTCGCTGTTGTAACAGGACTAGCATAACCAGTATGTGTTAACGTGACGATAATATCTGTAACTTCCCACCCATATAATCCTTGTTTTAACGTTTGAAATACCGTATCTTCAATCGCTTTATGAAATGCTAAAGGTAGTGAGCCGAGCTCAACACCTAATTTATATGTTATACCGCAATTAAGTTCACCACGTTCAACTTTGAATCCGATTGTTGCGTAAAATGGATTCTCTTTTTCACCCATTACTTCAACAGAATTGCCTACGCCAATTGGTTTCTCGATACATACAACTCGCGTATTTGAAAAATTAACCTGCAAATTATATTTCTCATAAAGTGTTGTTTCAATTACTTCTTTTTGTACCTCACCGAAAAGGCGAATATATAGTTCATTATGAACATCGTCTTTCCAAACTTTAATGAGCGGATCTTCTTCACATAGTTCCATAAGAACAGCGTATAAATTATGAATTTGCTCTTTAGGTACCGCATCAATGGCAGCTTCCATTTGTGGTTCGGCAAAGTGAATATCTTTTATATAATCCGTACGTTCACCGATAATATCACCAATTTTAATATCATTCAACCCCCACACTTTACAAAACTCACCGCTAGGAACGGTAGAAGTTTGAACGGTATCTCCATTATGAAATAGGCACATTTTTTTTATCTTTTCTTTATGGAATAGAGACTTACTGCGCTGTATATTAACATATTTTCTAACATGTAAGCTACCTGAAAAAACTCTTATATAAGCAACCTTTTCTCCAGAAGGTTCACGTTCAATTTTAAAAACAACACCGGATAATGGTTCCTCTTGTGCCGATGTAAGAGCTGGAATGAGAGCCGGAAGTTTTTCAAGAAGTTCTGTTACGCCCATACCAGTCATTGCTGAACCGAAAAAGATTGGATACACATTCGCTTGCTGTATTTGCTGTTCTAGTTTTTCTCTTAATAGTGCGTCCGGTATTATTTCGTTATTTACATATGATTCAAGTAATGATTCATTAAATGGTGCTAACAGTTCCATACAATCGTCATATGATTTGTATTCAATGATCCGGGCTTCTTTCGTTCCTTCGTTTAGAACAGAATAGAAGGGGAATGCTTCATTTGAAAGAACCTCTTTTATTTGTTTCATAACTTTTTCATTGTTTGCGCCACTACGATCAATTTTATTAACGAATAAAATAGTCGGTATGTTTAGTTTCTGTAATGTTCGCATTAAAATTTTTGTTTGTGCTTGCACACCTTCAACGGCAGAGATAACTAAAATCGAACCGTCTAGAACGCGGAATGATCGCTCCACTTCAGCGATAAAATCAGCGTGTCCAGGTGTATCAATGACATTTACTTTTACAGCATCAATAAAGAAAGAAACGACAGATGCTTTAATCGTAATTCCGCGTTGTCTTTCTAATTCCATTGAGTCAGTTTGTGTATTACCACTATCTACTCGGCCAATTTCTTTAATCACATTCGTTTCATAAAGAATACGCTCAGTCAAACTCGTCTTGCCAGCGTCTACGTGCGCGACAATCCCTATATTTATTGTTGTCATTTGTGAATATCCTCATTTCATTTTCCATTTTCAATTCCTCATTTCTATTTGTATATTGCCGCATTATCAATCACTCTCCAGTTCTTTAAATTAGTATTATTATAGTGCAATTAACATTATTTGTAACGCTACAAAGCGCCTTAATTTGGAAAAAATAAAATGAAAACAAAATGCTTGCATTCTAAATCGATATAGATTATATTAATTGACATATCAACTATTGATACATCAAATGTTTTTATTTTGATTGTAAAGGAGGGTTAATTTGACAAGTTCATGCTCAAAAGAAGCGATTATTTTATATAAATTACACTTTCTAAATAAAGAAGTAAGTTCGAAATTTGAAGGGTGTACGGGTATGAGCCAGTCTCGATTAGAGCTTATACTTCAATTATTTGAAGTAGGTGAAATTAGTCAAAAAGCACTTCAGCAAGAAGTGAATATTGATAATGCTGCGATAACAAGGCATTTAAAGCAGCTTGAGGCCAATGAAATGATTGTAAGACGTAAAAATCCAGATGATAACAGAATTACGTTAGTTTCTCTTACTGAAGAGGGGCGAAATAAAATTCAGGCGTTTCAAGAAGAAAAAGAACGTTTTGCAGCATCTGCATTTAAAGGATTAAGTGAGGAAGAACGCGATAATCTTTTAAATATGTTAAATCACATTCAAGAAAATATAAAAGAATTATAAAAAAGGGAGAATACAACTATGACTAACTCAGTAAAAACAAATGATTTTAACGAAATTTTAACAGGACGTCGTTCAATTCGTAAGTACGACCCTTCAGTGAAAATTAGCAAAGAAGAAATGACAGAAATTCTTACAGAAGCAACACTTGCACCATCTTCAGTAAACATGCAACCATGGAGATTCGTAGTGATTGAAAGTGACGAAGCGAAAGCAACACTTGCGCCACTTGCGAAATTCAATCAATCTCAAGTAGAAACGTCTTCAGCAATGATTGCTTTATTTGGTGATTTAAACAACTTTGATAACGCAGAAGAAATTTACGGTACAGCAGTAGAGCGTGGACTTATGCCAGCAGAAGTAAAAGAAGATCAAATGAAAAAACTTTCAGCTTACTTCTCTATGGTTACACCAGAAGTAATGAAAGATACGGTATTAATTGACGGTGGTCTTGTAGCAATGCAATTTATGCTAGCAGCTCGTGCGCACGGTTATGACACTTGTCCAATTGGTGGATTTGAGAAAGATCAAATCGCAGAAGCATTTGGACTAGATAAAGAAAGCTACGTACCAGTTATGTTAATTTCAATCGGGAAAGCTGCAGACAGTGGTTACCAATCAGTACGTCTTCCAATTGAAAAAGTTGCAGAGTGGAAATAATTTTATAAAAGAACTTCAATAAGTGAAAGATGAGAGGGGAAGCACCATGATTATTATTCACGCAATATTTCAAGTAGACCCAGCAAAACAACAAGCATTTTTAGAAGAAATTCAGCCACTCATTCATGGTTCAAGAGAAGAAAGTGGCAATGTATCTTATGACTTATATAAAGATACAGAAAAAGAAAGTGTTTATACGATGGTAGAAGTATGGAAAGATGAAGCAGCAGTTGCGAGCCATAATACGAGTGAACACTTCACATCTTTCGTTAGTAAAGCAGCACAATTTTTAACTGCTCCTCTTGATATAAAAGCTTATAATGGAGAGTTAGTAAAATAATAAGGTAGAAAAAGATGACTTTAGCATATGGCTGAAGTCATCTTTTTTGTATAAGTAGAATCCATTTTGGACTCAGTTATGTTGATAGATAAGCGTTGCTCGTATCCTCAGTAACAGTGCTGAATTGTATGTTAAATTCGAACATTCGGTTTATTGGGATATTTTTCCGTGGTATAATTTTCTTGTAAATAAAAGGTAGAGAGGAGCAAGTAATGGGAGAATTTCAAAGTAATTTGCATACGGCAACGCGTACTACACTATCTGTGAACTTCAAGGCACAAGAAGCAAATCAACAAAATTTACAGATCACGAAACAATTTTGTACTGCTTTTCAACAAACAATTGATAATATCCATTCCGTAGCAAATGAATTTGAGAAAATGGATACAGGACTTCAAAAGACTTTTCAATAATGTAACAACCTACGTAAAGGGGAAAAGGTAGGGGGAAAAGATGAGTCAAGGAATTGAAACGAGAATCAATCAATGTAATCAAAAATTACGAATTATATTTGAAGAACAAAATGAAAACCGAATCGCGCTGCAAAATCAAGAACGAGCTGAGGCTAGTTTTCATGAATGGAAAAATAGAAGTAATCGTTTATTTAACCGAATACTAGAAACTTGGCACGGCGACAAAGAAGTGTTTCACCTTTTTACGAATATGCGGCAAGAAATCGGACAGTATGAAAGAAAACTTACATTCGAATTAGAAAATGAAAAAGAGACGTTGCTTAAAGAAAAACGGCATCTCAGTGAGAAAGAAAACGACCTTTCCTATGAACAGCAGCAACTACAAAGGGAGGCCAATACATGAGTTTAAACATGTATTTGGGAGAAGTACAAAGTCAAACTCAAAGTATGAACGCTATATGTAATGCTACGATTCAAAGTATGGAACAAGTCATTCAATCTATTGATGCCTTTGCGATAGACACAGTATTACAAGGACAAACATACAGTAGTGCAAAATCCTACCTTGTCCAAACATTTCGGCCATTAGCGCAAGGAATTATATGCTTATGTGAAGAATTAATTCGCCAAAACGAAGCATTTCCAAATGAGTTCCAAGCGAAAGTTGCTTCGACAGATGTGATTGAACAAGAAATAAGAGAACAAATAAGGGGAATTAATCAATCGATTACAAGTATAGAAGCAATAGAAGTACTTACACCAATGCCCGGAGTAGGTGCAATTGTAACGGTATTAGGTACAATGAGAAAAAAACTGGAAGAAAAACTAGAGCATTTATATGAATTCAATCATTCATCCAGCAACAACTACAGCACCGCTCTCCAATTAGCAGCTAGCATCACAGCCGGACTCGCTGAAGTGCAAAGTGGGAAAGGATTTAGTCCTGTGAGTGGTACGTTTAGTACACAAGGGTTGAATATGGATTGGGTGAGTTCGATTCAGGGGATTATAGAAGAAACAGCTCGAAAAAATGATCAGTCAATTAATGATATAGAAACAAATAACATAATTGAGAAGAAATCTCCGGTTAGAAATGCTTGGGACGATGCGACAGACAGTATAGTTGGCACGTTTGAAACAGCGAAAAAGATGTGGGAAGCTATTCAAAGAGGATCGGGGAAAGCTATTGGTGATGAAATCGAGTCCGCAATAGCTTTAAGTAATATGGACATAGGAACTTTTATTAATGTAACCTATGCACTTTTCCATTTGGATGAAACTGCAAAAAATATGTGGCATGCATTTTCAAATAAAATAAAACGAGATATGATAGAGGGAGATGCAGAGAGTCGTACAGAATTGACTACCTATGGATTAACACAAGTAGCTACCACAATATTAGGCGATAGGGCACTAAATAAAGTAAGCCATATCACAAAAGGAGCAAAAGCATCAAGTGGAGTAAGTACATTTGCTAATGCAGTAAAACTAGCAAAAGAATTGAAGCCTACGCTTGAAATGTTACAATCATTTAAGAGAGAGGCTTCCTATGCATTCTCTAGTATTGGTGGAACTATCGTAACCAAAATACCTCAAGGCGAATTAATAGAAGCTTATTATAAGTTTGCGAAGTCTAAAGATGGTGGTAAGGGTACGGGTGAAACACTATCTAAAAAGAAATCAATACCGGACTTTGTGAAAAAGCAATGGGAAGCAGGGAATAGATTTAATAAGGAAAATCGTCCTCGATATCCTTATAATGAAGTAGAGTTAGAGGCAAAGGAAATCAATGGGAAGAAATATGTTGTAGATTCTTATATTCCGGGTGAAGAAATTGTCTCGAGGAAATTTACCCAATTGGCTGAAGTAAAAGAAAAGACGGCATTAAGTTATCTAAGTGAGTTTACTAAAAAGTATTCTTCCGGTTCAGAAATTTCTTCAGGTAAATTTAATCCTAATGCTTTAAAAGGTGGTCGACTAGATGGAGAGTTAATTTTGGAAATCCCTGTACAAACAAAGCCAGTTCCACAAAAAATTATTGAAGAGGCGAATGAGAAAGGGATTATTATTCGTGATATTAATGGGAAGGTGTATAATTAATGGAAATTTATTATTGTGATAAGTGGTCTAATATAAAAAAGAAGCCTTGGAATATTATTGATGAGAATGCAGCCAAGACACTTCATGAAAATCGTCATTCTTATACTGCTGTTCTTAGTGATGGAGAGCAGCCAAAGTATTTAGTAAATGTCACTGAGAAATGGGTATCGGTAAGTTTTTTGGATGATTTTCTTCGTAAATATTTACACTACGATTTTATTGTTAAAGAAGATAATAGACTATTCCTAAGGACAATAATGTATTGGGAATATGACGGGGATACACAGTTAAAAAGTATGATTTTGGGGTATCAAGAAAATGGTCATATTGCTATGGAGCAAAAAGATTCTAAAACTGGAGAAGTAGAAGAGCGAGAGACAAAAGATGATGTATCTAGAAATTGGGATACATTCCCTGAGTTTGGCCAATACTTATATTTGTGCAAAGAAGAGAGATAATTCTTTTGAATATAAGAACAATAACTAGGCGAGATAGCTATTAGTGAGCTAAGAATATAAATAAATGGAATAAACATGAAACTAATGAATTCCTAAGTTTTAAAGATATTGTAAAGTTAATTGAAAATCCCCTCAAATGATCCTACTTAATAAGCAGATGAACTTAAAGCACTTGATTGCCGACTAAAAGCAACAAGTGCTTTTTATTTCGGAATTACAATATTTGGTGAATTATATATCCAAAAATACCAAAACAAAAGTTTCAAATGATGAAGTGCTTCCACAATTCTCTTTCATGATATGAAGAAGTTTTCAACGACTGGATTATCGTAGCAGAAGTAGGAACTGGCGGGTTAGCGTCACAAATTGTTATTCCATTAGATATAGCAGCAACAGCTACTGTGGCAAGTCTTTTTGTACATGGTGGATTTGTTTGGAATAAATCGATTCAAAATACTAAGGATACTATTCAAAAAATCCAGTCTTCTGGTGGGGGTGCGGCTAACGGTAAACCTAGCAGTAACAAAAATACAAATGTAGATAATTTTGATGCAAAAACAGCTACAAATAAGCAAAAAGGGAACTATGGTGAAATAAAATCTAGTGACAATTTATTGAATAATCAAAGTTTAAAAGAAGCTGGATTTGATTTAAAGCCAGTCGGAAAAAGTGCATCATCAGGCATAAATGATAAAATAGTAAAAGGGATTGATGGATTATACGAAAATGCAAATGCAGAATCAAAGATCAAATACGTTATAGATGAAGCTAAGTTTGGTAGTTCACAATTGGGGAAAACTAAAGATGGACGACAAATGTCAAATGATTGGTTGAATGGTGCGAAGACCCGAAAAAGTAGAATATTGATGGCAGTTGATGGAGATGCAAAATTAGCATCAAAGATTACGAAAGCATTACAAGATCAGGAAGTTGAGAGAGTGTTATCAAAGGTTGATAGTAGTGGAAATGTGAAAACATTTAGAATAGATGCAAAGGGAGACATAATTGGAGAATGGCCATAATTTAAGGAACTAGGAGGAATTGAATAGTATGAGAGATCCTTTATGTATAGAAGAAAAATGTAGAGAAGGAATAGAATATAATAAAGAGTTTATTGAGGAAAATAGAGAGGAGATTAAAAGTTTTGAAGAAGATGAAAGGAATGGTATTCAAAGAAAGGCTAAAGATAATAAAAGTCTTATAGAAGGAAGGTATCTATTAAATTTTAATTATGAGTTAGAGGATATTAACGCAAAATATTCCCTAGGAGAAGCTATCCATACAATAGAAGGAGATTTTGACAAAGCTCTTATTAATTTGAGGCATATAGGGGAAAATGAAGTTGGATATTTAAATCTAATTTGGATGATATCTCTAGGGATTTTATTAGAAACAGATAAAAAGAATCTTGTAAGTTTAGCCAAGCTAGTTGAGAAGGAAAATATGAACGACGCAGTAATCGATTTCCTCTTATGCGCTAGTGATATCGGATACACAAAAATGACGAATAGATATTATAAAGAAAATCCATATGCAAAAACGAGAGAGATTATAGAACTTGCACAAACAGATAAAAAAGAAGCGTCTAAAAGATTGCAAACGTACATGGAGAAAGAATGGTTTAAAGGCCATTATGATTATGAATGGAAAAATGCACATAAAGAACCTGGATATGTGGGGTATTGGAGCTTTGAGACAGCTGCAATAGTAAAGATACTCGGACTTGATGATACAAGTTTAAAAGATAATAATCATTATCCATATGATTTGGCACATTATAAAAATGAAATGAAATTCAAGCATATAGACCTAAGTGAATATCACTATGAAGATGAGACAGAAGAAATCGAGGATATAGTAGAAGGAATTGAACATAATCCTGCATTGGAAAATATTATTCCGCCAAAATGGCATTCATTGGTCAATGAATTAATACATGATTATGAGAATATGGATGATAGTAGTTTTTATGAAAAATACAAAAAAACGATAGGAATAGGTCAAGTGTGGTTCTTACCACAAGAGTATGAAGAAGAAAATGAGCAAAAAAATCTATTAGGAAGTTTAATTGTGTTTGCCCTGACGGTAAGAGATTATATATTACAACTGGACTATAAAGACGATTTAGAAGACTACATTGATAATCTTAAAAATTTCTGGAATGTTTCAGAAACAAAGTTAGTTCAATTTATATTAGAAAATGATCAAAATTATTATGCATGGGTACCAAAAGAAGCAAGCATCCCAAATATGTATGAAGTGAAGATTGAGAGTGTCGATGTACAGGAAGTTCTATAACGAACAAATCGAAATGGTTTTTATTATATGTAATATTAGAATGCATTTTACTAGTTAATTGAAAACAATGTATGCGTGGGAGTAAAAAGGATGTATTGTTACTAAAAATTAGAGGGAAAGAAGGCTGTTGGATTGAGTTAAGCACCTCATTGTCAATATACGACAATAGGTGCTTTTTTGCGTGCAATGAAGAAAAAATAAAAGATTCATTTTCACTCTATTTCATCTTCGAATTACATGTTATAATTTGGAAAAAATATATTCTTAATTTTTAGATAATTAAAAGGTGGTAGATAATATATGAGTACATTAAAGAAAATTACTAATAATATTTCGAAGGTTATTATAGGAAAAGACGAATCGATTGAACTGGCAGCTATAGCTCTTATAGCAAGAGGACACATTTTATTAGAGGATGTACCTGGGACAGGAAAAACAACATTAGCGAAAAGTTTGGCTAAAAGTGTGGACGCCAAATTTCAAAGAATACAATTTACAGCGGATACTTTGCCTGGAGATGTTATTGGCCTTGAATACTTTGATGTGAAGGAATCGGATTTTAAAACAAGGTTAGGACCCATTTTTGCAAATATCGTATTAGTGGATGAAATTAATCGAGCTGTACCGAGAACACAATCTTCGTTACTTGAGGTTATGGAAGAGCGTACGGTTACAATTGCGAAACAGACACATTCATTACCAGAACCTTTTTTAGTTATAGCAACGCAAAATCCACTCGAATCAGCGGGCACATTTCCTTTACCAGATGCTCAATTAGACCGATTTTTACTTACGATTCGCCAAGGTTATCCTACGAGAGAAGCTGAAAAGGAAATGATGAATCGGTTTCAAATGAATGATCCGTTAGAAACATTACACTCTATTATTTCAAGTGAAGAAATTATTACGATGCAAAAGCGTGCAAGAGAAGTGTTAGTAGAGAATGATGTGCAAGATTATCTTCTTGAAATTATTGAAGCAACTCGTAACCATGAGTTAATTGAAATTGGTGTAAGCCCTCGGGGAACGTTGGCATTTATGAGAGCGATTCAAGCACGGGCAATATTAAATGAAAGAGATTACTGTACGCCAGATGATATTAAGACGCTCACTGCATCAGTTTGTGCTCATCGTTTAACGTTAACGATTGAGGGAGAGATGAAAACGACGAAAGAACAAATTATGAAAGAAATTCTTCATACGATTAGTGTGCCAGTGGAGAATGTACGATGAATCAACAGCTTGTGTATACACCTTTAGCGGAGCCTTTCGTAATGGGGGTTATGTCAGTTGTAGCCGTTATTTTAAGTGTATTTTCAAGTAATCTACTGTTTTTATCTCTCGTATTTTTATATGTAATTTTAATAGGTGCTATGCATGTATATATACGTAAAGTATCTCGTGTTGAATGGGAATACAGTCAAGGGAATTCGAATGTTTTTATAGGTGAAACGAATATGTGCAAAATGAAAATTTCAAACAAGTCGATATTTCCTATTCTTAATATCGTATTTCGATTTAAATGTGAAAATAAGCTAACTTGGAATCATGATGAAATAAACAAAAATCATAGTACAGGTTCAAATTATTATATGAATTTTAATTTAAAAGGAAGGGAGTCAGTTTCATTTGATTTGCAAGCTGTAGCGTTAAAAAGAGGCATCGCGAAATGGGAAGAAGTTGAAATTGTTATTACTGATCTCTTTGGATTTATAACGAACCATATAACATATAAACAAGTTGATACGCCCTCTTATTTAGTCTTACCAGCTGTTCCGAAAATACAAGTTCCTGAATTACAAGAATGGTCACGAGGATTTCGAAAAGCGATGTCTTCACCCTTATATGATGAAACGAAAGTAATGGGAGTAAAGTCTTATGAAAATGAAGATTTTCGTTCCATCCACTGGAGTGCAACAGCGAAAACAGGGACGATAATTGCGAAAAAGTATGAGCGAACACAATGTGATAAATACGCGATTTATCTCAACTTGCAAAATAAAAGTGGTGTTTCTTTGCGAAATGATATAGAGGAACTAATTGAATTAACAGCAGGTATATGCAAACAACTTCTTATGCAAAACTGTTCGTTTGAAGTATGGATCAATAGTGTAAAAGATAACGGTTTGCTACATATAAAAAATGGGGATAATCGGAAACATTTGCAAAATGTATTAAGGGTACTTGCCTCGATATCAGACCAAGATACGCCTATATCTTCTTCTTACTTTTACACAGCAGGCTTTCGTCGAAAGGAACTGGATGCGGTTCCTTTAATTATTGGTACTTCACCAAAGAAATACAGTAGAACGAATAAATGGATTGTAATGAAAGAATAAGAAGGGGCTTATGTCATGGTGAATAAAAAGCGACATATGAAAGTGAAGTTATGGAGTGTGAGAACTTTAATCATACTTTTCTTTGCGATTAGTGCGATAACGTTATCACAAGGTATTGTGTATGTACAAGACATAGTAAAAGAGCGTTTTTTCAGTAAGACTAAGACAATATCGGAAAGAAATTATGACTTTACTAGTATAGGTGAAAATTTTGATGATTCCAAAATAGATGAAGATGAATATGAAGAAGTAAAAGATACGGGTATAAGAACGAAAACGGGTAAAAAATTTCAACCTTTCGAAAGAGAAAGTCTATGGAGTGACGTGCTTTCTGTTCTTTCAAATGTATGGATTACTATAGTTTTTTATGTGATAATCGCAATATTAATTATATATGCCATCTACAAGTATATTAGGAACAAATTGATGAGAACAGAAATAGTACAGGAGAAAGAATCGATCACAAAGCAAACTGCGGTAAGAAGCATAAAGAATGAAAAAGTCATTCATCAGTTAGAACGGCCGTTACCGACAGATAAGATAAGAAAAACGTTAGTTGAATGGGAAAGAACATTACCATTTCATGAACAGAGAAGGTCCTATGAAACGATACAACAATGGTTAAAAAGAATTTGTAGAACAAGAGATATTATCTCGTTATATGAGTCTGTTCGTTATGGTGAAAAGACGTATACGGATTTAGATGTGGAAGAAATAATGAAGTGGGTAGAGGGAGACGGGAAGGTGGATACATAAATATCCACCTTTTCTATTTTTATACGGAAATTTGATTAACATGAATTATTTTCTTATATGAAATCGTCTTCAAATAGGTAAACAAAATTAACTTTATTTACTTATACTTCATTACATGTTAACCTATACTTAATTTTTATAAATTATAATTAATTTTTGATTTTTTAAGGGTGTGAAAATGTAATGAAATCGGTATTAAAAAGCATACTTATTTCCTTTGTTTTTTCAGCAGTAGGTATGTGTTGGTTACTGTACGTATTATTCAAAGGAGACGGAGACTGGTTATTGTCTTGGATAGGTGTATTAATGGCATATTTATCTTTATATACTTTAATAGATTTATATTGTAAAAATACATACGATAAAAAAATAAATAAATGGCTTATAAAAACATCGGTGACTAGTTTTAGTTTTGCTGTATTAGGAATCTCATTTTGTATCATACATGAGCTATTAACACCGTGGAGTCTTAGTTTAATGGTGTGGTATTGGTTGCTAATGTTAGTATTATTTTTAACAACTATAATATCATTAATCAGTTTAGTATTTGTTAATCGTAAAAATCACAATTTCACCGTTGGATATAGAATGCTCATACTTCTAAATATATTTCTTACACTAGGACCAGTATTATGGCCGCTATTACTTTCTATTATTGGAAATGGTATGAATGCTAGTGCGGGCTGGTAAAAAGGAATATAAATTAGTTGTGTAAAGAATAGGATGAAAAGTTGATATAGAATTTTAAATGTTTAAGAGAACATGTTTACATAAAAAATGAAAACATGTTCTCTTTTTATTTGCATGCATAACTCTTCCTCAGTTTACCGTATTTAAATTTAAACGTAAGTATTTCGTAAGGAATGGATAAGAAAAAAGAGAGATTTATCATATAGGATGAAAGTATAGCTTGAATCAATCCGATATTAATGGAGGAGAGAAAGCCTTATGAAAAAATGTAATTCAATTAAGTTAGCAAGTTTTGCAGTTTTATTAGCGGGTACTGTTCTATTCACACCTGGTTTTACTGTGACTGCAGAGTCAACTCAAAATATTTCTAGTTCGTCACAAGTACATGATCAAAAGAATCGTAATGGCTGGAAACAAGTAATGCAGGAAACAGTACAGCTTGGTGCTGTAGGAATATTAGCTAAGGCGTCTAACAACGGAAAAACTAGTAGTTTTACTGCTGGCGTGGCGGACTTAAGTACAAAGAAACCGGTGAATTCGGATTATCGCTTTCGGATTGGTAGTGTGACGAAGACGTTTACTGCGACGACTGTGCTTCAATTAGTAGGAGAAAATCGCTTACAACTTGACGATCCAATTGAAAAGTGGCTACCGGGTCTCGTGCAAGGAAATGGGTATGATGGTAATCAAATTACGATACGACAACTTTTGAATCATACGAGTGGTATCGCTGAATACTTAAAGTCAAAAGACGCGGACATAATGAATTCGAAAAAAACGTATACAGCAGAAGAAATAGTGAAAATAGGCCTTTCGCTGCCTCCAGATTTCTCGCCGGGTAAAGATTGGTTGTATTCAAACACAGGATACGTAATACTAGGAATGCTTATTGAAAAAATAACTGGAAATAGTTATGCGGAAGAAATCGAAAAGCGAATTATTGAACCTTTGGATCTATCAAATACGTTTTTACCAGGAAATTCACCCGTCATCCCAGGAAAGAATCATGCTCGTGGATATGTGAAAATGGAAGGAACAGGCGAGTTCAAAGATATTACGTATTATAATCCGAGTTTAGCTAATGCAGCTGGAGATATGATTTCTAATGCGGATGACTTAAATAAGTTCTTTTCATCTTTACTTGGTGGTAAGTTACTGAAGGAACGCGAGCTAAAAGAAATGCTTACTACAGTTCCTATAGAAGGCAAAGGGGTTGGTGACGCATACGGTCTTGGAATCTATGAGACTAAACTTCCAAACGGTGTTTCAGTTTGGGGGCATGGAGGAGGAATTCCTGGATTTGCAACTTTTGCTGGGGGAGTAATTGGAGGCAAACATACATTAGCTATCAGTCTTAACTCAATAGGTGGGGTCGATATTGTTCCGCAGTTAAATAAAATGATGCAAATTGAATTTAATAAATAGATGAAAAGAAAATGAATAGAATTTTGTTATAGTTGTATTTAAAAGAGGTGCTTTTTTAAGTTCGCAACTATGGACAGTAGTTGCATTTATGATATGACATCAAGTGTATTCCAAAGTGAAAATCAATCTTAATGCTTACGACAAAATAAAAAAGGATGTCAGTTACATGACATTCTTTTTATTTTGGATAAAAGAGGTATGTATATAGTTCTGAAAATTGTTATTTTTTAAATTTTTACATATAATGAAGGATATAGGGGCACCAATAGGGGAGTTATGAATGGAAAATACTTTAGTTAGTTAAATATTACTCGTTTTAATCAAAATAATTATGAGTTGATTTGGAGTTGAATACAATGGGGAAAAATCATTATAAATGGAGTAATAAACAATTACGAGAACATGTTGAAGTACTAGATGGTAAGAGAAGCACACACATATTATTAAAGAATGCAACATATTTAAATTCTTATATGCGCGAGTGGATGACAGCGAACATTTGGATATATAATGATCGAATTGTATACGTAGGGGAGCAGCTGCCAGAGCAATTAACGGAGTGTGAAGTTGTTGATTGCGAAGGAAAGTATGTCGTACCCGGTTACATAGAACCACATGCACATCCGTATCAGTTGTATAACCCAGAGACGCTAGCGAATCATGCGATGCAGTTTGGGACAACAACTTTTATTAATGATAATTTAACTTTATTTTTCACATTAAAGCGTGAAGAAGCATTTCGTTTATTAGATGAATTCAATAAGATTCCAGCAAGTATGTATTGGTGGTGCCGTTTTGATGGACAGACTGAATTGCAAAACGGAGAATCTTTGTTTAATCGTGAAGAAATAATAGAGTGGCTGCAGCATGAAGCGGTTCTTCAAGGCGGCGAGCTAACAGCATGGCCAAAACTATTACATGGCGATGATGAAATGTTAACTTGGGTGCAGGAAACGAAGCGATTGCAAAAGAAAGTAGAAGGACATTTTCCGGGTGCATCTGAAACGACTTTAGCGAAGTTAAAACTGTTAGGTACAGATTGTGATCATGAAGCGATGACAGGGCAGGAAGTTTTCACTCGTCTTATGCAAGGTTACACTGTTTCCCTAAGAAATTCTTCAATCCGCCCAGATTTAGAAGTTTTACTGAAAGAATTGTTGGAACTAGGCGTAAAGCAGTTTGATAGATTCTTTTTTACAACAGACGGCTCACATCCTTCGTTTTATGAGAATGGAATGACAAACGTTATGATTTCTACCGCGATAAAACAAGGCGTGCCAGTAATAGATGCATACGATATGGCAAGTTATAATATTGCTCGCTATTATAATATGGAACATGTACATGGTTCGATTGCGACAGGTAGAATTGCTAATATCAATATTTTAGAAAGTAAAGAAAACCCAGTACCAATCAGTGTCCTTGCAAAGGGGAAATGGGTGAAGCGTGACGGTGTAAATACACATGAAGCATTACATATAGACTGGAGTAAACATAAAGTAACTCCATTATTATTAGATTGGTCAATAGAAAAAGAGGATATGATTTTCTCTAATAAAACGGGGATACACTTATTAAACAACGTTATTACAAAACCATACACTAGTGAAATTAATATAGACTGTGATGAATTGTCCACAGATCATGATGAATGTTTCTTTATGATGATTGCTCGTGATGGCAGTTGGCAAGTGAATATAGCTGTGAAAGGTTTTGCGAAAGAACTAGGTGGGCTTGCTAGCTCTTATTCTGGTACAGGTGACATCATTCTTATCGGAAAAAGAAAAGAAGATATGCTCACAGCTTTTCGTAGAGTAAAAGAGCTCGGTGGTGGAATGGTCATAGCAGAAAACAATGAAGTGTTACACGAAATAGCATTACCATTGCTCGGGATTATGTCTAATTTAAAAATGAGAGAATTAATACAGGAAGAGAAACAGATGGTGAAATTACTACAAGAGCGTGGCTACGCGCATGATGATCCAGCATTTACAATTTTATTCTTTTCTGCGACGCACTTGCCTTTTATACGAGTAACACCTATAGGATTATATGATGTGAAAAGTAGTAAGGTAGTTGCCCCGCCCGTGAATTTGATAAAGCAATATTAAAAGGAAAGATCCTATAAAAATTTTATAGGATCTTTCTCATTATTAGCATAAGAATATTGTAAGCCTCAAATGATATAGTATCTAAATCATTTGAGGTGATATGTAAATATGAAAAAAATATTTTACATTTTAAGCGTATTTATTCTGTGTGTATCGATACAACACGTTGTACATTCCCAATCAGATGCACCAGAATTATCTTCGGATTGTCTCGAAGAAAGAAAAGTTAGAGATGAAAAGCATGTGAAGAATATAATACAGGACATTAAATCCACATTTAATTTAAATATTGATGAACATAGTTTTTGGGAAGTAAGTAAAAGAGATCTGGAGGCTGCTCATTTGATGTATGGTGGAAAGGAAAATGATTCTTATTATAATTCGCTAACTAAAATTTATGATAGTGGTGGATTTAGCGAACAGCCCAGCTTATTTGTGAGGGCACAAGAAGCATTTTTACTTTATAAAGAAAAAGATAATATCAATGTAATGAAACGCCTAAAACTAGACGTTGAAAAAGGGGAATGGCTCGTTATAAAAACGAAAAAGAAGAAAGGGAAAAAAGTGAAATTCAAGCTGTTGCAATGTGAAAAAGATTATATGAAAAAGAGAAATGAATAACAAAATACTTATTCATACTGTTTTTATTCAACGATATTTTGCTGTTGATGTGAAATAGAAAAAGGTAAACGAACATATTAGCTTTATGGAATATGTTTGTTTACCTTTTTTTGAGAGATTTAATAATTGGGGATTATTTACTGGCTAATGAACTTATAATATTCAATGAATTTGTTCTTCATAAACATTAGATTTTGTGTCAAATGATTTATACATTACCGAACCACCTATGTATATTTTATTCTACAGTATTTATAAAAGAATGTTGGCTATTCATAAGAAATATGATTGGCACGGTTTTTGCTTGTATTACATGTAAGGAAGGGAGATTGTATGTAAGGAATCTGTACTCGTAATAGTATAAAACAAGCTACTATTGCATTATTAATCATAGTTGTATTTATAGCGGAACTGTAAATACATACAAATAAGTGGTTTTTTTGAATTTAAAATTCTGAATTTTCCTTTAAGTTATTAGGGGGCAATGGGATGGTTAAATATTCGAAAATTTCTAAGTGGATTCTTGGTGTTGGATTAGTGACAATAACATGTAATGGTTTGCAAATTCAAGCAGAGACAAAAGAGCAAAATGTGAAGAACGTATTACAAATGGAGCCGGTAGGAATACAGAAATCTGTTGATGAATTGGCGCACCCTTCAAAAGTACAAGAAAATGCATCTTTTACAAAACGGTTAAAATTAGCGGATTTATCACAGCGCCCACTAGCACCAACCGATAATATTAAACCGTTAGCTGAAGAAAAAAAGTATTCAATGGCTGAGTTAAATCAATTAAATAATAAACAATTAACTGATCTTCTTGTGACAATTAAATGGTATCAAATTCCGGAATTATTTCAGTTTAATAGTGATAGTCTTAAATTCTATCAAGATGATAGCCGAATGCAAGCAATTATTAATAAACTAGCAGAACAAGGACAAGCTTATACGAAAGATGATTCAAAAGGGATTGAAACATTAGTAGAAGCTCTACGTGCAGCATTTTATTTAGGTTTTTACCATGATGAATTAAGCAAACTAAATGAGCGTAGCTACCATGATAAGTGTTTACCAGCTTTAAAAACAATTGCAAAAAATCCAAATTTCAAACTTGGTACATCAGAACAAAATAAAATAATTGCATCATATGGAAAATTAATTGGAAATGCATCAGCAGATGTTGAAACGGTTTTATATGCAGGTGAAATTTTTAAACAATATAACGATAATCTTGCAACTTTCATTGAAGACCGAACAAAAGGAGACGCTATATATGAGTTGATGAAGGGAATTGACTTTGATATTCAGACGGATATGTACACGACTGGAAAAGAGCCAAAAGATACGATGTGGTTTCGGAATATCGATAACTTTATTAATGAAGTAAATCGTTTTGCACTACTTGGTACAGTAACAAATAAAAACGGATGGTTAATTAATAATGGAATTTATTATGCTGGCCGATTGGGCAAGCTTCATAGCACGCCGACAAAAGGACAACAAGTTGTTACAGATGCAATGCGAATTTACCCATATTTAGGAGAGCAATACTTTGTTGCGGCAGAACAAATTACTACAAATTATGGAGGAATAGATGCGAATGGAAAAACTGTAAATTTAGATCAAATTCGAGAAGAAGGTAAAAAGAAATATTTACCGAAAACGTATACGTTTGATGATGGAGCAATTGTCTTTAAAGCTGGGGATAAAGTTAGCGAAGAGAAAATTAAACGTCTATACTGGGCGGCAAAAGAGGTGCGTTCTCAATTTTATCGTACAGTTGGTAGCGATAAACCACTTGAAAGTGGACATGCTGATGATGTGTTAACGATGGTTATTTATAATAGCCCAGATGAGTATCAATTTAATCGTCAACTGTACGGATATGAAACGAATAATGGTGGGATTTATATTGAAGGGACAGGAACTTTCTTTACATATGAACGTACACCAGAGCAAAGTATTTATAGTCTGGAAGAATTGTTCCGCCATGAATTTACGCACTACTTACAGGGAAGGTACGAAGTTCAGGGATTATGGGGCCAAGGGGAAATGTATCAAAATGAACGTTTAACATGGTTTGAAGAAGGGAATGCAGAGTTCTTTGCAGGTGCAACTCGATTAGATAGTGTAGTACCGCGAAAAAGTATAATTGGCGGGTTATCTAACGATCCTGCAAAACGTTATACAGCATCACAAACGTTAAATGCGAAATATGGAACGTGGGATTTTTATAATTATTCGTTTGCGCTGCAATCATATATGTATAATAAGCGCCCAGAAATGTTCGATAAAGTACATGATTTAATTCGCGCAAATGATGTTTCAAGTTACGATGCATACCGTGCTACATTAAGCAAAGATAATAAGTTAAATGAAGAATATCAATCTTATATGCAAATGCTTATTGATAATCGCGATAAGTATACGATTCCACAAGTATCAGATGAATATTTAACTCAACATGATCCAAAATCGCTTTCGGACGTTACTTCAGATATTACGAATGAAGCGAAATTAAAAGATGTGAAAGTAACAAAGAATAAATCACAATTCTTTAATACATTTACACTACAGGGAACATATACAGGAAGTGTGGCTAAAGGAGAAGTTGAGGACTGGAAAGTGATGAATGAAGCAACAAATGATATGTTGAAACGTCTTTCAGGAAAAGAGTGGACTGGATATAAAACATTGACTGCTTATTTTGTAAATTACCGTGTAAATAATGCTGGGCAATTTGAATATGATGTTGTGTTTAGCGGAGTGAATACGGAAGAAGGTACGGCTGTAGAAAAAGAACCAAATAATTCATTTGAAACAGCAAACCCACTATCTTTGAATATTTTGTTAAGAGGAACCTTGAGCGATCAAGATCAGGGGGATAAATTTGTTATTGATGTAAAGGATCAAAAAGATTTACAAATTTCTGTTACGAACGAACAAAATCTTGGACTGAACTGGGTATTATATTCTGAATCAGATTTAAATAATTATGTAGCTTATGCAACAAAACGTGATGGAAACAAATTGCTTGGAAATTATAATGCAAAGCCAGGGAAATATTACTTAAGTGTATATAAGTATGGTGGTGGAACAGGGAATTATACGGTACAAGTAAAATAGTTTACTATAGTTTGTTTTGAAAGGCTACTTATCGCATTTTTTAGCGAAATAAAGTATGTAATGTTAAACATTAAACTAAGCCAACATATCCCTGTTC
>NZ_QOSA01000011.1:87512-105069 GCF_008368795.1 Bacillus sp. BF2-3 | reverse complement strand
GCAATGTTATCTAGTTTTGAGAGAACATAAAAAACTTGTTGACTTTTAAAGTAAATAAGTTATAATAATGATTGTCTCAAAAGAATAATGTCTGGTAATGATGGCAGAGAGGTCACACCCGTTCCCATACCGAACACGGAAGTTAAGCTCTCTAGCGCCGATGGTAGTTGGGACCTTGTCCCTGTGAGAGTAGGACGTCGCCAAGCAATATTATTCCGCAGTAGCTCAGCGGTAGTGCTATCGGCTGTTAACCGATCGGTCGTAGGTTCGATTCCTACCTGCGGAGCCATTGGAGAGCTGTCCGAGTTGGCCGAAGGAGCACGATTGGAAATCGTGTATACGTCACAAGCGTATCAAGGGTTCGAATCCCTTGCTCTCCGCCATAGGATTTATAATATTTGGCCCGTTGGTCAAGTGGTTAAGACACCGCCCTTTCACGGCGGTAACACGGGTTCGAATCCCGTACGGGTCACCACTTTGGAGGATTAGCTCAGCTGGGAGAGCACCTGCCTTACAAGCAGGGGGTCGGCGGTTCGATCCCGTCATCCTCCACCATATAAATTTTATATGAATAGTATTATCGCGGGGTGGAGCAGCACGGTAGCTCGTCGGGCTCATAACCCGAAGGTCGCAGGTTCAAATCCTGTCCCCGCAACCAAATGGTCCCGTGGTGTAGTGGTTAACATGCCTGCCTGTCACGCAGGAGATCGCCGGTTCGACCCCGGTCGGGACCGCCATTTTAATAAGGCTCGGTAGCTCAGTCGGTAGAGCAGAGGACTGAAAATCCTCGTGTCGGCGGTTCGATTCCGTCCCGAGCCACCATTTATTTTAATAAAATACGCCGGCTTAGCTCAATTGGTAGAGCAACTGACTTGTAATCAGTAGGTTGGGGGTTCAAGTCCTCTAGCCGGCACCATGTAAGTTTCGGAGGGGTAGCGAAGTGGCTAAACGCGGCGGACTGTAAATCCGCTCCTTCGGGTTCGGCAGTTCGAATCTGCCCCCCTCCACCATTTACATAGGGGCATAGTTTAAAGGTAGAACTGAGGTCTCCAAAACCTCCAGTGTGGGTTCGATTCCTACTGCCCCTGCCAAATATATTTACACAACATGGCGGTTGTGGCGAAGTGGTTAACGCACCGGATTGTGGCTCCGGCATTCGTGGGTTCGATTCCCATCAGTCGCCCCATTTTTATTTTAAAAATTACAAATAATCTAATGGATACTTACATATAATTAAGTAAGAATTCGATGGGCTATAGCCAAGCGGTAAGGCAACGGACTTTGACTCCGTCACGCGCTCTTTCAATCAAATAACTCATACATGTCTTGCGGAAGTAGTTCAGTGGTAGAATACAACCTTGCCAAGGTTGGGGTCGCGGGTTCGAATCCCGTCTTCCGCTCCAATTAAATTTGATATGGCGGGATAGCCAAGTGGCAAGGCAGAGGTCTGCAAAACCTTTATCACCGGTTCAAATCCGGTTGCCGCCTTTTCTTTTGTGCCGATGTGGCGGAATTGGCAGACGCGCACGACTCAAAATCGTGTTCCTTCGGGAGTGTCGGTTCGACCCCGACCATCGGTATCATGAACGGCGTAATAAAAGACTCTACACCAAATGTGTAGAGTCTTTTTATGTTTTCATCATACTATAAAATAAGCAAAAATGGTGTGTTGGTGAAATGCTTATAAATGATTAAGGTAAACTTATTCATTTAGTACATGCGATACAGTTGGGGAAAGCTACAAAACAATAAAGGGATAAATTTTTATCCCTTTATATAATTTCATTATTTTATAGAGAATTTCTCCAACCTGGTGACATGAAGTTAAATCCGACGCCACCAGTAGATATTAGTACATGATCAGCTGTTAATTTCGTAATTTCTAAGAACTTCTTTTCAAACTCTTCTCTGTTGTATTTGTACATAGTTGAGTGGCATGACCACATGTGCGTTGAAGTACTCAACCAGTCTCCTAATTCCTTTAATTCAGGAAACGACTCAAATCGAATTGGTTCATCTAATTTCATGAATCTCACTTGATAGATAGTTGGGTTTAACTTCTCTCCTATTCCTTTAAAAGCATGTGATTTTTTGTCTTTTGAATGTGTCATAATTCACCTTCTATCTTTCCTTCAAATTTTTTCCTATTTTTATTATACAACAATAGAAAACAATTATGGGAATAATATGGAAATCTTTATTGGCAATATAAAAAGACTGTAACAGAAATGTTAGAGTCTTTTTGTTAAGTTATACTATGTGCTTCTAAAATTCGTAATAAACGTAGGAATTCATGTATAATATAACTTGTCGAAAGAACAAAATGATAGTGATTTATATTATGTCTGTAATATGAATCAAAAATGAACTTTTTATATTTCTTTTAAAAATGTGTTGAACACACATTATATTTCATATTAATATTTTTATGTAGATTTAAAACGGGAAAGAGAGTGGAAAGTATGGGCCGTAAATGGAACAATATTAAAGACAAAAAAGCATCAAAAGATGCAAATACAAGCCGTATATACGCGAAATTTGGGCGTGAAATTTATGTGGCAGCAAAACAAGGCGAGCCAGATCCAGAATCAAACCAAGCACTAAGAGTTGTATTAGAGCGTGCGAAAACATACAATGTTCCAAGAACAATTATTGATCGTGCAGTTGAAAAAGCAAAAGGCGGTTCAGAAGAAAATTATGACGAGCTTCGTTATGAAGGATTCGGACCAAATGGAGCTATGGTTATTGTAGATACACTTACAAATAACGTAAACCGTACTGCAGCAGATGTACGAGCTGCATTTAGCAAAAACAGTGGTAATATGGGTGTGAACGGTTCTGTAGCTTACATGTTTGATGCGACAGCTGTTATCGGCCTTGAAGGTAAAACATCAGATGAAGTTCTTGAAATTTTAATGGAAGCAGATGTAGATGCACGTGACATTCTAGAAGAAGAAGATTCTGTTATCGTGTATGCTGAACCAGATCAATTTCATGCAGTACAATCTGCACTTAAAGGTGCTGGCGTTGAGGAGTTTACAGTTGCAGAATTAACAATGCTTGCACAAAGTGATGTAACACTTCCTGAAGATGCTCAAGCACAATTTGAGAAAATGGTTGATGCATTAGAAGATTTAGAAGATGTTCAACAAGTTTATCACAACGTAGACTTAGGAGAGTAATACGATAGATGACCCTTTTCGCTTAGCGGATAGGGTCTTTTTTATGAAGTTAATTAAGGTGATGAAGTATTAAAGGTATTTTGTTGTAGGTAGGGAATATGATTATAGGGATATATAAAATATTCATTATCTCTAGGAGGCTTAATATGGAACATAAGACACCAAAGCATATCGTTGCTGTAGCAGGTTATTTAACAAATGAAAAAAATGAAGTGTTATTAACAAAAGTGCACTGGCGAGCTGATACGTGGGAGTTGCCAGGAGGACAGGTAGAAGAAGGCGAAGCGCTCGATCAAGCTGTCTGTAGGGAAATAAAAGAGGAAACAGGGTTAACGGTGAAGCCTATTGGAATTACAGGCGTTTATTATAATACTTCTATGCATATTCTAGCTGTCGTTTTTAAAGTAGCATATATAAGTGGTGAAATAAAAATTCAACCTGAAGAAATACAAGAGGCTAAATTTGTTGATTTAAATGAAGAGAACATAGATGAGTATATAACGCGTCCTCATATGAAATCTAGAACGCTTGATGCAATGAGAGCAACACATTTTATTCCGTATGAAACGTGGGAAGTACAGCCGTATAATTTAATAGGAAGATTGTAAAGAAAAGAGTAGCCGATTTGAGATACATTCGAATCACTACTCTTTTTTTGTATACTGTTTAAGAAAAAGGTCAAAATAATAATAGCACTAGTATTGATTTTAGGAACGTTTGTTCTGTATAATAAATCTATATGTTATATACATTTAGATTACTAGATAGTCAAAAGTATATATATTTGTAGATGATATAATTAAAGTGTAAAGTGAAAATATAATAGTCTTAAGGGTTTCTCTTTTATTGGTTATTCGTACTTTAACATAACCTATATTCAATATTTCAGATGAATAGTAGATAAAAAAAGACTGTGATACAATACTTTTTTATCCAACTATTTGCTGGGCAGTAAGCTTGATTAATGAGGGCCGATTAAAGTTTCACTTTATACCTTACAATGATGTAAGGTACGTGTAAGAGAAATCGATGGGATATTTTTTTACAACAATGTATTCTTAAAGTAAGAGTTATATGCTGTGTGGAAAAGAGGTGTTCAAGATGAAAGAACGAGTATTATCTAGGGTGAACTATCATCAAAAAGTTGCATTAAATCCAATGACTAAACTTTTTTATAAAGCCATTATATTATTATTATTGTTAAGTTGTACGTTATTATTCATTGGAAATGTAATGATTGAGAAAAGTGATATTAGTAAATTACATGTACCGGCTAAGTTAGAGGTGCCAGAATCATTAACACATGCATTTATTGCGACAGAAGATAAAAGATTTTATCATCATAACGGTTTAGATTATATAGCAATTATTAGGGCCTCTGTTGAGAATATAAAGGCTGGTGGTGTCGTGCAAGGAGGAAGCACAATTACACAGCAGCTATCTAAAAATGCCTTTTTAACGAATGAACGTACATTTTCTCGGAAGTGGAAAGAGATTTTTTATACGAAAAAAATTGAACGCACATTTACGAAGGATGAAATATTAAAATTATATGTAAGTAATATTTATTATGGAGAAGGAGCATGGGGAATTGAAAAAGCAGCAAACCTTTACTTCGGTAAAAAGGTGAACCAATTAACGTTGGCTGAAAGTGCAATGATGGCTGCTGTAGTAAAAGCACCTGCTTATTACTCACCTGCCCAAAATTATGATAAAGCAGTAGAGAGACGTAATGTCGTTTTGAGACTAATGGAGAAAGAAGGCTATATAAGCCATGATGAGTATGTTCAAGCAGTTAGTGAGAAATTGGTAATTCGTCATGATATAAAAATAGAGCAGTCGATGTTAAATAGCGCGCGTAAAAAAGCAGTAAGTTAAGAGAAGTTCCTACAGAGGAGCTTCTTTTTTTGAATAAATTGTGACAAATTGTGACACAATATCGTCACAATTATTGTGTTTTTGTAATTTATGTGAGCGTGTTCATTGCGTGACGTATATAAGTGTTGATATTATGTGTATTGTGTACAATGCTGTATACAGAATATGAATTTAAAGAGGAATGTATATGAAATCAAATAAACTCATGGCTCTTGGTATAGTTTTTTCTATCGCAGTATTGATTGTAATTGGAACAATTGCGTATAGCATCATAAATGACAAAAAAGATAAAGGGAATGAGATGTTTGCTTATTCTACGCAACAATCTTTAGGGAAAGATGATGCTCCAGTTAAGGTAGTTGAATTTGGAGACTTTAAATGTCCTGCTTGTCGTACTTGGGATGTAACAGTATTACCTCGATTAAAAGAAGAGTATATTGATAAAGGCAAAGTGCAGTTATACTTTATTAACTTCCCATTTATCGGAAAAGACTCAGATTTAGGTGCAGCAGCTGGTGAAGCAATTTATAAACAAGATAAAGATTCATTCTGGATTTTCTATGATGAGATTTATCAAAATCAAAAGAAAGATACGGAAGAATGGATTACAGAAGATTTGCTTCTTAGCATTGTGAAAGAGAAACTTCCAAAAGTTGATGTAGAGCAATTTAAGAAAGATTTACACAGTAAAGACATTAAAGAAAAAGTAAGTAAAGATTCAGATCGTGCTCAAAAATTAAAAGTTCAAGGTGCTCCTTCTGTATATGTAAACGGAAATCTTGCAAATCCTGATTTTGATAGTATGAAAAAGGCAATTGATAAAGAATTGAAAAAGTGATGAGGTCTCTCATCACTTTTTCGACTTTTTTCGATAAAATTCTTGCCTCTACTTTTTTTACATGCTATACTATTTTACATAAGTTATTCTAATATCTTATATGTAATTCATATTTGCGGGTGTAGTTTAGTGGTAAAACAAGAGCCTTCCAAGCTCTGGTCGAGAGTTCGATTCTCTTCACCCGCTCCAAATTTTATTAAAAGTTTTTCTATAAATTGTGATCAACGCAGTGTTTCGTTTCCGAGATAAACGAGGCATTGCGTTTTTTAATGTTTGAAAAATATAATTACATGCGAAAATAGAAGTAAATGATAGTATTCCAAACGTGAATTACTAACCAATAGAGTGGTTACATAAGGGGTGGATTCATCTGAGGAGGCGATTAAGAGTGGATTTTGAACAATTAAAGCAAGATGTAATTGCGTATAGTAAAACAATTGGCATAGATAAAATAGGCTTTGCGAGCGCTTCTCCTTTTGAGGAATTAAAGCAGCGCTTAATCCAGCAACAACAATTAAATTATCAATCTGGATTTGAAGAGCCTGATATAGAGAAGAGAACGAATCCGCAACTGTTATTACCGGGTGCTAAATCAATTATTGCGATTGCTTTAGCATATCCTTCAAAATTAAAAAATGCACCATTAAGTAAGCGTGGAGAACGCCGTGGGATTTTTTGTCGTGCTTCTTGGGGACAAGATTATCATCTTGTTTTACGAGATCGTTTGAAAAAATTAGAGGCATATTTAATTGAAAAACTTCCCGATATAGAAGTGAAGTCCATGGTTGATACAGGTGAATTAAGTGATCGAGCTGTATCAGAGCGTGCTGGTATTGGATGGAGCGGTAAAAACTGCTCTATTATTACACCTGAATTTGGTTCGTACGTATACTTAGGGGAAATGATTACAAATGTTCCATTCCCGCCAGATAAGCCGATAGAAGATCAATGCGGAGGCTGTACGAAATGTATCGATATTTGCCCTACCGGTGCTTTAATACAGGGGGGACAGTTAGATTCGAAGAAGTGCATTGCGTTTTTAACACAAACGAAAGGATTCCTACCTGAAGAATATCGCGATAAAATAGGAAATCGCATATATGGATGTGATACGTGTCAGACTGTTTGTCCGAAAAACAAAGGAATGGATTTTCATAATCATCCTGAGATGGAGCCGGATCCTGAGCTAGTTAAACCATTATTAACGCCACTTTTAACAATTAGTAATCGTGATTTTAAAGAGAAATATGGGATTATGTCAGGGTCATGGAGAGGGAAAAAGCCACTGCAAAGAAATGCGATTTTAGCATTAGCACATTTTAAAGAAGCATCGGCAATTCCAGATTTAATTGGTGTTATGAAAGATGACCCAAGACCGGTACTACGCGGAACGGCAGCATGGGCACTTGGGAAAATTGGCGGAGATGGAGTAGGCGAAGCGATTGAGAAAGCGATGGAACGTGAGAAAGATGAAGAAGTGCTTCATGAAATGAATCGCGGGCTTGAATTGTTAGCACAGAAAAAAGAGTAGATAATATTTCCCTTTTTCATATTGTAATATGGGAGGGAGACAGAATGGTTGTAAAAACGAAGATTGAAAACCAAGTACAACAATTTTTAGCATATATAACGGAGAAAAGAACGAATGTGGATGGTATTGCTGAGGATTTACTACAAATGGCACTGAGAAAGAAACAATTGTTTCAAAGGCGTAGTGCACATATAGTGAAAGCAACTGCGGATGTTTCTTTCATTAGACAATTAAATAGTAATGACCATCAAGAAATTGATTATCAAATACATTTTAAATATTTAATTAAGCATAAAGAATTATTTTATATTGAAGAGGAACAATTAAAACGAAGAGTTTGTTTAAATAATAGTCGAATTATAGGCGATTCTGCTATTGAAGTGTCAGAAGAAATTAGAATGGGTGAGACATTAGAAAGGGATATTACGAAAGAGAAGTACGGTTCTTATCAGTATAATCGTTTAGAGGCAGTGAAATATGCAGAGCGTTGGTGGGATGACCGGAATCCTATGTATCGTAATTTCCCTGATAATTGTACGAATTTCATTTCTCAATGTCTTCATACTGGAGAAGTACCTATGAACGGGTATCCTAATATTCGTAAAGGATGGTGGCAAAGGGAGAATCAGTGGAGTTGGAGCTGGGCTGTTGCACATTCTTTTTATTGGTATTTGTCAGGTGCTACAACAGGACTTCGAGCAGAGGCGGTAGAGAGGCCAGAAGAACTTATTCTTGGAGATGTCATTGCTTATGATTTCGAGGATGACGGAAGATGGAATCATACGACGATTGTAGTAGCAAAAGATGCAGATGGTATGCCGCTTGTAAATGCACATTCAGCGAATAGCCGTCGACGTTATTGGAACTATGAAGACTCTAGTAAATATACACCACAAATGAAATATAAATTCTTTCATATTATTAATGGGTAGAGATTTTTCGCTCAAGTGGTATAATACGTAGTAGACAAAAAACAGAGGTGAATATCGCGTGGGAGTACATGTTGTTTTATATCAGCCAGAAATTCCAGCAAATACAGGGAATATTGCTCGTACTTGTGCAGCAACTGGAACAGAATTACATTTGATTAGACCGCTTGGATTTTCAACGGATGATAAAATGTTAAAGCGTGCAGGATTAGATTATTGGCAGCACGTAAAAATTACGTATTATGATTCAATTGAAGAATTTTATGAAAAAAATAAAGACGGTGAATTCTTCTATTTAACAAAGTATGGCGAGAAAGCTCATACAGCGTTTGACTATAGCAAGCGTGAGAAGGATTACTATTTTGTATTTGGAAGAGAAACAAACGGCTTACCAGCTAATGTAATCGAAGAAAACTTTGATCATTGTTTACGTATTCCAATGACAGATAAAGTACGTTCATTAAATTTATCTAATACAGCAGCAATTTTAATTTATGAAGCGTTCCGTCAACAAAATTACCCTGGATTAGATTTAGAAATCGTTTATTAAAAGTCGCCATATGGCGACTTTTTTTTATAAAATAAAAATAATATATAATCATACATTTAAAAGAGAGGACATAATCATATAGAATGGGATATATGATTAAAAATAGATAAGACGGGTTGAGATAAATATGAAGGAAGAATATAGTAATCAAAATACCTTTTTAAGTATGATAGATATGGATTTAATTAGACAAGGATTATTACATGCTATTCAAGATTTAGTATTCATATTGAAAGTTATTGATAATGAAACGTTTCAATATATGTATGTGAATAAAATAGGAATGGATTATGCTAGGTTAAGCGAAGAGTGCTATGGAAAAACTTTTGCAGAAGTATTACCAAAAGATATAGCGGGGATATTGCAAAGGCAATATGCAAAAGTAGTGAGAGAAGCGAAAGCACACACCTTTTGTGATGTAGTCAATTTACCAAAAGGTGAGATACATTATGAATCTTCACTTAATCCTGTCTGCGACGAAGAAGGAATATGTCAATTTGTTATTTGCATTACAAGAGATATTACAGCTCAAATTGAGGAGAAGACAAAGATAGAGGAAAAACAAATGTTATTTAAGTCGTTACTGGAATATAATAATGACTCAATTATATCTATAGATTCTATAGGGAGAGTTACATATGCAAATCCGGCAACGTATGAAATATTTGGATACCGGTATGAGGAATTAAATAATAAATTTATTTTTGAATTCATTAATAAAGAATATGAAAAAGATTTTCAAATTATATTTAAGGGATCGATGCAAGGAAAAGCAAAACAAATTGTTTCAAAGAAATATGTTCATAAAGAAGGGTACGAGCTATATATTTCTTTGAGAACTATCCCGATTATTGTGAACGGTGAAATTGTTGGGATTTATATTGTTACGAGAGATGTTACAAGGCAAGTATTAAACGAAATGCGAACAAAATATTTAGCTTACTATGACCAGTTAACGGGATTAATGAATAGAATTTCATGTACAAATAAGTTAAATACTTTTTTAAATGAGAGTGTAAATTTTGCGCTTGTATTTATAGATTTAGATGAGTTTCATCGTATTAATGATACATTTGGTCATAAAGAGGGAGATAAAGTATTACAAAAAGTTACAGAATGTTTAAGCAATCTAAAAATAGAAGGTATGCACTTATTTAGAGAACACGATGATCAATTTGTTATGTTGATAGAAAATATAAAGAAAGAATATGTAGAGGAAGTTGCAAAAAGCATACTGAAAAATATTAGTGAATATTTTGTAATCGAAGAAGAAGATGTATATTTAAGTGCATCAATTGGAATTGTAATGGCTCCAGCAGATGGAGAAGATGAAAAAATACTATTTCAGAGGGTCGATGCTGCTTTAGAAAAAGCAAAAGAAAAAGGAAAAGGACATTATCATTTTTATTGTAGTGGATTAGACTGTGAGCGTGAACAAAGGTTTATAATAGAAAACCAGTTACATCGTGCTATAGAAAAAAATGAATTTTTCTTATATTATCAGCCACAAATTAATATTGAAACGAAAAAAATAGCTAGTATGGAAGCTTTAATAAGGTGGGAGAATAAGGAATTAGGATTTGTTTCTCCAAACCAATTTATTCCGTTGGCAGAAAGAACAGGATTTATTATTAAGCTCGATGAATGGGTAGTAAATCAAGTGTGTCAGCAACTGCGCGAATGGTTAAATAAAGGATATGAAGTGGTCCCAATTGCGGTTAATATTTCAGCTAGACACTTTCGTTCTATTACATTAATAGAGATGATTACACGGGCTTTAAATAAGTACAATGTATCAGCTCATTTATTAGCGATAGAGGTTACAGAAGGAGCTCTTATACATAAAGATATATCAAAGAGAGTGTTACTACAATTAAAAGAACAAAATTTAAAGATTCATTTAGATGATTTTGGAACAGGCTATTCATCTTTAAGTTATTTAAAAACATATCCAATTGATACTTTAAAAATTGATCGTTCTTTTATGGAAGGTATACATATAGATGAACGTGATACGAATATTACAGCTGCAATTATTCATTTAGCTCATACTTTAGAATTGAATATAATTGCAGAAGGAGTAGAAAAAAAGGAGCAAATACAGTTTTTGAAAGAAAAGAATGTGAAGCTTGTACAAGGTTATTATTATAGCCGACCACTATCCAAATATGATATGGAAAATATGTATTATAAATAAAAAAATGATGTGCTAAAAGCACATCATTTTTTATGTGTACCTGGTTTGTCATTGTAACCGGATGTAAAAATAGCTGTAAGAAATGTGAGTGATACACCTAAAATTAATAATAATTTCATACTAATATCCTCCTTACTGTTTTCGGTTTATGAGTTTTATTTATTATCCAAAATGTATGTAAGGTTCTTAGAAGAAAAGAATTTATTTATAATGAATAGCAGTGTAAAAATGTTAATACCTATATTATACAGAATTTTCTTTGGATTTTGGAGAGAATTTTAGCGTGCTATTATATATTTCGTTTTGATTTAAAGAATGTTTAAGGACATCCTAGCATACCTTTTATAATAATCCGATTGAACAAGGAGATGGGGGAGGAGCTATAATGGATATTCTAAAAAAGATTGAACAGCATCGAGCAGCAGAAGAACGTTTACAATGGGAAGGTACGTTTGCGGAGTATTTGGAGCTTGTGAAAGAAAGACCATGGGTGGCTCAAACAGCACACTCTCGCATTTACAATATGATAAAAGACGCTGGAATTGAAGAAGTTGATGGTAGAAGAAAGTATAACTTCTTTAGTAATCAGCTCTTTGGATTAGAGGATGCTCTAGAACGTCTTGTAGAGGAATATTTTCATCCATCTGCAAAACGATTAGATGTTAGAAAAAGAATTTTATTATTAATGGGTCCTGTTAGTGGAGGGAAATCAACGTTAGTTACAATGTTGAAACGAGGATTAGAAACATATTCAAGAACAGATCGCGGAGCAATTTTTGCAATTAAAGGATGCCCAATGCACGAGGATCCACTGCATTTAATTCCACATCATTTACGAGATGATTTCTTTGATGAGTATGGGGTTAGAATTGAAGGGAATTTATCACCACTAAATGTCATGCGTTTAGAGCAAGAATACGGATCAAGAATTGAGGATGTAGTTGTAGAGCGTATTTTCTTCTCTGAAGATCGCCGTACAGGGATTGGTACATTTAGCCCGTCTGATCCAAAATCACAGGATATTGCAGATTTAACAGGTAGTCTGGACTTTTCTACGATTGCAGAATATGGTTCAGAATCAGATCCGCGTGCGTATCGATTTGATGGAGAATTAAATAAGGCAAACCGAGGAATGATGGAGTTCCAAGAGATGTTAAAATGCGATGAGAAGTTTTTATGGCACTTATTATCGCTTACGCAAGAAGGGAATTTCAAAGCGGGAAGATTTGCGCTTATTTCAGCAGATGAATTAATTGTAGCGCATACGAATGAAACAGAGTATCGCTCATTTATAGCAAATAAGAAAAATGAAGCATTGCACTCAAGAATTATTGTAATGCCAGTTCCTTATAATTTACGAGTAAGTGAAGAAGAACATATTTATGAAAAAATGATTCGTGAAAGTGATGTATCGAATGTTCACATTGCACCACACACACTTCGCGTTGCAGCAATGTTCACTATTTTAACTCGTTTAAAAGATCCGAAGCGTCCGGATATTGATTTAATTAAAAAGATGCGTTTGTATGATGGAGAAACGGTAGAAGGTTATAATGCGATTGATGTAGAAGAATTACAACGCGAATATCAAGATGAAGGTATGAAGGGTATTGATCCTCGTTATGTCATTAACCGAATTTCGTCTACAATCATTCGAAAAGAGGTACCATCTATTAACGCGTTAGATGTACTTAGATCTTTAAAAGATGGGCTAGATCAGCATCCATCCATTAGTAATGAAGACCGTGAACGTTACATGAACTTCATCTCATTAGCGAGAAAAGAATACGATGAAATCGCGAAGAAAGAAGTACAAAAAGCGTTTGTTTATTCATATGAAGAATCAGCTAAGACGCTTATGGATAATTACTTAGATAACGTTGAGGCGTACTGCAATAAATCGAAATTACGTGATCCGTTAACAGGAGAAGAAATGAGTCCAGATGAAAAATTAATGCGCTCAATTGAAGAGCAAATTGGAATTTCAGAAAATGCTAAGAAAGCGTTCCGTGAAGAGATTTTAATTCGCATTTCTGCTTATGCCCGTAAAGGAAAACGCTTTGATTATAATTCACATGAACGTCTTCGTGAAGCGATTCAGAAAAAACTATTTGCTGATTTAAAAGATATAGTGAAAATTACAACATCAACGAAAACGCCGGACGAAAATCAGCTTAAGAAAATCAATGATGTTGTTGCGCGTTTAATTGATGAGCATGGTTATAATTCTTCTTCAGCAAATGAATTACTACGCTATGTAGGTAGCTTGTTAAACAGATAGTTTGATAACAAAACGCTGTCTCTTGTATTTTGCGGGACAGCGTTTTATTATCCGTTCATATGTGTATAAAGTGTCATACCTTGTCCAAATGTAATAAATTAAGATGCAATTTTATGAATTTATTGTCAATTATTTTTACAATATGCATATGATAGAGTAACCAACCATTCATACGAAAAAAGCCAACACAATACAATATGTTGCAAAGTAAAAATGTGTGCAACAATGCATTGTGTTTCTTTCTTATCAGTGGCTGAATATTTCTTTCTATTTATGTGAGTGGCAAAATTTTGTTTAGGATGCTCGGGGTATTGTATGAAAAACGTTATAAATGTTTATGGGATGATTTTCTGTGGGCAGTTACCTTTCAAATATTCTAGCTTGCATATTACAGAACAAAATTTATAGATTGCTGTTCATACAGGAAGACAATTACAGTAAGGAGGGAAAGGAATGGGCGAAGAAAATCAACCAAATTATACGATTTCACAGGAAAACTGGTCCCTCCATCGCAAAGGATATGACGACCAACAGCGCCATCAAGAAAAAGTACAAGAGGCAATTAAGAATAATTTACCCGATCTTGTAACAGAAGAAAGTATAGTTATGTCTAATGGCAAGGATGTTGTAAAAATACCAATTCGTTCTCTAGATGAATATAAGATTAGATACAATTATGATAAAAATAAACATGTTGGGCAAGGAAACGGTGACAGCAAAGTTGGTGATGTCGTTGCGAGAGATGGATCAGGTGGTCAAAAACAAAAAGGGCCAGGAAAAGGGCAAGGAGCAGGAGATGCAGCTGGGGAAGATTACTATGAAGCTGAAGTCTCTATTTTAGAATTAGAGCAAGCGTTTTTCAGAGAGTTAGAACTGCCTAATTTAAAGAGAAAAGAAATGGATGAAAACCGGATTGAACATGTTGAATTTAATGACATTAGAAAAACAGGATTATGGGGAAATATCGATAAGAAAAGAACAATGATATCCGCATATAAACGAAATGCGATGGGTGGTAAAGCATCTTTTCATCCGATTCATCAAGAAGACTTAAAGTTCCGCACTTGGAATGAAGTGTTAAAGCCAGATTCAAAAGCTGTTGTATTAGCGATGATGGATACGAGTGGATCGATGGGAATATGGGAGAAATATATGGCACGTAGCTTCTTTTTCTGGATGACAAGATTTTTACGCACAAAGTATGAAACAGTTGATATTGAATTTATTGCTCATCATACAGAAGCGAAAGTCGTTACAGAAGAAGAATTTTTCTCAAAAGGAGAAAGTGGCGGAACAATATGTTCTTCCGTATATAAAAAAGCATTAGAACTTATCGATAATAAATATTCACCTGACCGCTATAATATTTATCCATTCCATTTTTCAGATGGTGATAATTTAACATCAGATAATGCTAGATGTGTAAAACTTGTTGAAGAGCTAATGAAGAAGTGTAATATGTTTGGGTATGGGGAAGTGAATCAGTACAACCGCCACAGTACACTCATGTCAGCCTATAAAAATATTAAAGATGAAAACTTTAGATACTATATTTTAAAGCAAAAAGCAGACGTATTTCATGCGATGAAAAGCTTTTTTAGAGAAGAATCAGGTGAGAAAATGGCATAACCTCTTTTAAAGAGGTTCTTTTTTTGTAAACTTTTTATTTTTTCAGTTGACAATGATAATGAAAATCATTATCATTTATTCGAGAAATGATTACATTTTGAATTATATATTTCGGAGGAGATGTAAAGTTGAAACAAAATAAAAGAAAACGTATAAATGCAATGATTATAGCGGCGGCGTTATCACTTCCGTTTGCTGTGTATTCAACACCTGCTTTAGCGGCAGTAGCAATTGAGGCGAATAAAACTGGACAAGGTTTAGAAGATGGTACATATGACGCTGTTATTAAAGCGTATAAAGATAAAACGAATGAAGAGTCTATGGCAGCTGTTTATATAAAGGATCCGAAATTAACAATTGAGAATGGAAAGAAAATTGTAACAGCAACGTTAAGTGATAGTGATTTCTTTCAATACTTGAAGACAGAGGATATTCACACTCCAGGTGTGTTTCATGATGTGAAAGTAATATCAGAAGACAAAAAGAAAAATGGAACGAAAGTGATTCAGTTTGAAGTAGGGGAATTAGGAAAAAGGTATAATATGCGAATGCATATTTATATTCCAACAATGGCCTATGACAATAAGTACCAAGTACAGTTTGAAGTAAATACATTGAATTTAGATAAAGATGTTCCAGAAGCACAAAAGGAAAATAAAGAGGAGAAACAAGATGAAAACGGAAATGTAATATTAGATAAGCAATTACAAAAATATATTAATAAATACAACTTAGATAGAGATAATGTTGATGCGCCAATCACAAAGAAAGATTTATTAAAAATTAAAACGTTATCCATTTATTCTGGTAAAGGAATAAATGAAATAACTGGTTTAGAGTATATGACAAATTTAGAGAAGTTGACGTTACGAGAGTCTAATGTAAAAGACATATCAGCCATCTCGAAATTGAGAGGTTTGAAGTACGTTGATTTAACGTCTAATTCAATTGAAAGTATTCACCCAATTGAGCAGCTAGAGAATATTAATATGCTTTTTTTAAGAGATAATAAAATTTCTGATCTTACACCATTAAGTAAAATGAAAAAAATTAAAACATTAGATTTAATCGGTAATAACATTAAAGATATCCAGCCATTATTTACATTATCAACTATGAAACAATTATACTTAGCAAATAATCAAATCAGTGATCTTACGGGAATTGATCGATTAAATAATGTGGAACTATTATGGATAGGGAACAATAAAATTAATAATGTTGAATCTATTAGTAAAATGAGTAATCTTATTGAACTAGAAATTTCTGATAGTGAAATAAAAGATATATCACCATTATCTCAATTAGGAAATTTACAAGTGCTGAATTTAGAAGAGAATTATATCTCTGATGTATCGCCGCTGAGCACCTTAACAAATTTACATGAGATAAATCTTGGAGCAAATGAAATTTCTGACGTAAGGCCTGTTGAGGAATTAGGTAAGCGAATTTCAATTGACATTCAAAGACAAAAAATCTTTTTAAATGAAGCAAGTGTAGATGAAGAAATAAAAATCCCAGTATACAACCTTAAAGGAGAGCCACTTCAAAATATTAATCTACAAAGTGAGGGGGCTACTCTGAATAACGGATTTATAAAATGGAATAGTCCTGGAGAAAAAATATATGAATTTAAACTAGATACTAATTCTACTGAAAGTAAAATAAGATTTAATGGCACGGTTATACAGAATATAGTTGAAAAACAAAAAGAAAGTCAAAATGTAATTCTCGATAAAACTTTACAACAACATATTAATAAAGAGAATTTAGGTAGAGAGAATGTAAACGCTCCTATCACAAAAGAAGATTTATTACAGATTAAAAAATTAGAGATACTTAAAGAAAAAGGAAATGAGATAAAAGATATAACAGGTTTAGAATACATGACGAATTTAGAAAAACTTACTTTAGAAGGAGTAGGCCTGAAAAATATTGAGTTCATCTCAAACTTGAAACAATTGAATAATGTGAATGTATCTCATAATCAAATTGAAGATATAACACCACTATCTTCATTGGAAAATTTACAGTGGTTAAATCTTGCGGACAATCATATTAAAGATGTAACGGTTATTGGTTCCATGCTAAACTTATTTAGCTTAAATCTAGCTGGAAATGAGATTCGTGATGTAAGGCCGTTAATACAATTAGGTCAGTGGTTTACAATTGATGTTGGAAGACAAAATATCATTTTAAATGATGCAAAAATAAACGAAGAAATTCAAATTCCTGTATATGATTTAGAAGGAGAAAGTATTGAAAATATTCAATTGGTAAGTGAGGGAGGGACGTTTAATAACGGAGTAATAAAATGGAGTACCCCAGGTGAAAAGGTGTATAAATTTGATTTAGATTCTGATGAAATTAGCATAAGGTTTAACGGAACAGTTATACAGAATATAGTGGAAAAAGAAGAAGAAAAAGAGCCGGTAAAAGAAATTGAAGAAACAAAAGAAGAAGAAAAAGAGCCGGTAAAAGAAATTGAAGAAACAAAAGAAGAAGAAAAAGAGCCGGCAAAAGAAGTTGAAGAAACAAAAGA
>NZ_QOSA01000011.1:0-87468 GCF_008368795.1 Bacillus sp. BF2-3 | reverse complement strand
ANAAAAGNCCTTTAAAAGAAAATGAAGAAACAAAAGAAGAATAAAAAGAGCCGGTAAAAGAAATTGAAGAAACAAAAGAAGAAGAAAAAGAGCCGGTAAAGAAGAAACAAAAGAAGAAGAGAAAGAGCCGGTAAAAGAAGTTGAAGAAGCGAAAGAAGAAGAAAAAGAGCCAACAAAAGAAGTTGAAGGGGTAAAAGAAGAAGTGAAAGAACCGGTAAAAGAAGTTGAAGAAGCGAAAGAAGAAGTAAAAGAGCCAACAAAAGAAGTTGAAGGGGTAAAAGAAGAAGTAAAAGAACCAACGAAAGAAGTTGAAGAAACAAAAGAAGAAGAAAAAGAACCGGTAAAAGAAGTTGAAGAAACAAAAGAAGAAGAAAAAGAACCGGTAAAAGAAGTTGAAGAAACAAAAGAAGAAGTGAAAGAACCGGTAAAAGAAGTAAAAGAGGAAGTAAAAGAGCCAACGAAAGAAGTTGAAGAAGCGAAAGAGGAAGTGGACGAGCCAACAACAGGAGTTGAAGGATCGAAAGCGGAGGTAAAAGAAACAGGAAAAAAAATTGAAGGTTCAAAAGACGCGGTAAATCAATCAGCAGTAGTCCAAGAACAAAACGTGAATAATCAAGTTGTGAAAGAAAATAAACCAGCTGTTAATAAGCAAGAAGAAAGTAAGAAATCATTAGGAGCAACAGGTGGACAAGAGAATACATCAACATTACTTTCAGGCATAGCGTTAGTTCTTTCAGCACTGAGTATGTTTGTATTTAGAAAGAGATTATTTAAGAAATAAAAAACGTTTTATCTTATTATAACGTAAGATGATTATATGAGTTTTTGAGAAGACATTATCATGGCGATTTCATTTTGAAATATGCTTATGGTGATGTCTTTTTTAGAAGGATATAAATGGAAAAGGTGTGAATATATTAGTGAAGGAGGAGAGGTTATGTATGTCAGTTCTATTTTGAAAATTGAAGAGGTGGCAGCATTTATTGCGAATATGAATAAAGATGCTACTCATCATGTTGGCTATTGTGGAGATGAGAAAGAGGAGTTGTTACAGACAATTATTCATGATTTTTCAGATATAGGCTGGGAACAATCTTTTGTTGCTACTTATGAGAATAATAATTTAATAGGTTTATTAGGATTTGATGTGGATGAAGTAAAGAAATGTGCAGAGATATGGGGGCCGTTTATTATCGCAGAGAATTGGGAAGAAGTTGCTTTACATATGTGGAAGGAACTTATAGAAAAGGTGCCTTTTCATATTGAGAGATTTTATGGTTTTTATCATGTGGAAAATAATAATTGTGCCCGTTTAATGAGGAATTTACATGCAAAAGAACAAGGTCGACATAGTATTCTCGTTTTAAATAATATTGTGGAGCACCGTATTATATGTAATGTAGAAGAGGCTTTACCACAAGTGTTTGAGCAGTTTATCGCTTTACACAATCATGTGTTTTCTAATACGTATTATGACGGAAACGAAATTATTGAACGTTTAAGTAATACGAATAAATTATTTGTAAGTATGAAGAATGATAAGTTAGAAGGTTATGTATATGTGGAAGTAAATCCAGAGTTTCAAGAAGCGAATATCGAATTTATTGCAACCGCTGAAAATAGTAGAAGAAAAGGTGTCGGAGAGCGGTTATTACAAAAGGCAATTCAGTATATTATTTCCTTCCAAGGAATGAAGGAGATAGAATTATGTTTGAATACGAATAATGATCGTGCGATGAAATTGTACAAGAAAGTAGGATTTGAGGAGAAGGCATGTTTACAACACTATATAATAGAGCGAAAACCCATTCGTATGAAAATTATATTTCATACGAATGGGTTTTATTAATCTACTTTTCCCTCAGTTGTTACGGATTCAGAAGTAATTTGAGGTGCTAATCGTTACATAACCTTTTTTATTTTTTGAGATACTTCTTTTGTTTGCAAATTAACATCTTCTTTTCGCAGCTCCTTAAAGAGCGAAATGACCATAAGAACGACTACGATAGAAAATGGTAGTGCTGCGATGATAGCTGCGATTTGTAGTGCATTTAATCCTCCAGCTTGTAATAAAATAGCGGCAATTATCGCGATTGTTAATCCCCATATAAGTTTTAAACTATTTTTCGGTGATAAGCTTCCGTTACTCGTTTGCATTGAAACAACAAATGTTGCTGAATCGGCAGAAGTAACGAAAAATGTGGCTACTAAAATTAACCCGATAATCGTTAAAAATGTAGAGAATGGTAGATGTGAAATAACAGCAAATAATCCAATCTCTGTACCATTTTTTGCAATTTCATCAGCTATTCCAAGCGATTGGAACATTTCCATATGAATTGCGGTACCACCAAATACTGCAAACCAAAATGTACAGATAAGGGTTGGGACTAATACAACTCCAAAAATAAATTCTTTTATTGTGCGTCCTTTAGAAATACGAGCGATGAATGTACCGACGAATGGAGACCAAGAGATCCACCATCCCCAATAGAAAATAGTCCAGTTTTCAATCCAAGCAGAAGATTTTTCATTAAATGCTCCTAAATTTAATCCCATACTAGGTAAAGCTCCAATATAAGAACCGAGTGTAGATGTGAAATATTTCATAATAAATACAGTTGGTCCTAAAAATAAGAAAGAGATGAGTAAAATACCTGCAAGAGAGAAATTCAAGTTACTCAAATATTTAATCCCACGATCTAAGCCAGTTTGTGCACTTGTTAAATATAAAACAGCGAAGGTAGCTATAAGTACGAGCTGGGTAAGTAAAGTGTTATGAATGGAAGGGAATAAATAGCTTAATCCTCCAGCAATTTGTTGAGCACCAATCCCAACAGATGGTACAATGCCAAACACTGTGGCTAAAACAGCTAAAATATCAACTGTTTTTCCGATACGAGAATTTTTCGATCGATTAAATAATGGAGTAACTGTAGCCCCGATAGTGCTACCTTTTTGTTTGCGGAATGTGAAATATGCAATTGTTAAAGCGACCATTGCGTATAGTGACCACGGAAAGAGTCCCCAGTGGAAAAATGAATATTGCATAGCGAGTTTGGCGCTTTCTTCTGTACCTGCTTTTCCTGTTAACGGATCTGTAAAATGTGAAATCGGTTCAGCGATTCCATAAAAGAGGAGTCCAATTCCCATTCCTGCCCCAAACAACATGGATAGCCAAGATGGATAATTATATTTTGGCTTTTCTCCATCTTTACCGAGACGAATAGAACCGTACTTGGAAAATGCTAAATAAGCAGCCAAAATAATCATTGTAGTCATAAGTAGAGAGTAAAACCATCCAAATTTATTGAGGATAAATGAGTTTAAAGAAGATGTAACACTTTGTAAATCGTAGCCTTGTATCCAACTTGCTGGGGTAATTCCCCATATAATGAATAATGTTGTTAGCAAGAAGGAGATATAAAATACACTGTTTTCTTTTTTTATCATAGAATCCCACCCTTATTTAATAAAGTTAACAATTATAATAATCATAACAATTAAGTTTTTAATTGTCAAAAAATTCCCTTTTTATAATGTGAAAGGATGCAATTTGTTTTAGGGAGGTAAAGAGCAATGCGTTCACGATATGTACAAATTATAGGAAGAAATAATATGAAATATTGCATTTTATATTGTTACATCCAGATTTTATGTTAAATTCTTGAATGGAATATTAAAATAGGGGGTCAGGATATGAACAAGAAATCAAAGATCAATAAAGTGATGCTTAGCATTAGTACAATGGCTTTATCGTTAGGCGCACTTCAAACTCATGCAGCAGCGGAAGAAAAAGTACCGTATAACGTGTTAAAAACGAAACCGGTTGGAATTGAAAAGTCGGTAGATGAAGTTGGACATATTTCAAAAGTTGATGAAACTTTATCATTTCAAGAACGTTTAAAAGTAGGAGATTTTTCACAGCGACCAGCATCTATTACGAAGAAAACTGCAGTAAAGCAGGTTAAAGAAAGCTATTCAATGGCTGATTTAAACAAAATGAATGACCAAGAATTAGTTGAAACGTTAGGCAGTATTAAATGGCACCAAATTACAGACTTATTCCAGTTTAATGAAGATGCAAAGGCTTTTTATAAAGATAAAGGAAAAATGCAAGTCATTATAGATGAATTAGCTCATAGAGGTAGTACATTTACGAAAGATGATTCAAAAGGAATTCAAACGTTTACTGAAGTGCTGCGTTCAGCTTTTTATCTTGCATTTTATAATAGTGAATTAAGCGACTTAAATGAAAGAAGCTTCCAGGATAAATGTTTACCTGCTTTAAAAGCAATCGCAAAAAATCCAAACTTTAAGCTTGGTACAGTTGAACAAGATACAGTCGTATCTGCATACGGTAAATTAATTAGTAATGCTTCAAGCGATGTTGAAACGGTTCAATACGCATCGAATATTTTAAAGCAATACAATGATAATTATACTACTTATGTAAATGATCGAATGAAGGGACAAGCAATATACGATATTATGCAAGGTATTGACTATGATATACAGTCGTACTTAACTGAGGCTCGTAAAGAAGCGAATGAAACGATGTGGTATGGAAAAGTAGATGGGTTTATTAATGAAATAAATCGTATTGCTCTTCTAAATGAAGTAACGTCAGAAAATAAATGGCTCGTTAATAATGGAATTTATTTTGCTAGCCGTTTAGGGAAGTTTCATAGCAATCCAAATAAAGGATTAGAGGTTGTTACACAAGCAATGCATATGTACCCGCGCTTAAGTGAACCGTATTTTGTTGCGGTAGAACAAATTACAACAAATTATAATGGTAAAGATTATAGCGGGAATACAGTAGATTTAGAGAAAATACGTAAAGAAGGAAAAGAGCAATACTTACCAAAAACATATACATTCGACGATGGATCAATTGTGTTCAAAACAGGAGATAAAGTATCAGAAGAAAAAATTAAGAGACTATATTGGGCTGCGAAGGAAGTAAAGGCACAGTATCACCGTGTAATTGGAAATGACAAAGCGTTAGAGCCAGGAAATGCGGATGATGTATTAACGATTGTAATTTATAATAGTCCAGATGAATATCAGTTAAATAGACAATTGTATGGATATGAAACAAACAATGGTGGAATTTATATTGAAGAGACAGGTACATTCTTTACATATGAGCGTACACCAGAGCAAAGTATTTATAGTTTAGAAGAGTTATTCCGTCATGAATTTACTCATTATCTGCAAGGGAGATATGAAGTTCCTGGTTTATTTGGAAGAGGAGATATGTATCAAAATGAAAGGCTAACTTGGTTCCAAGAAGGAAATGCAGAGTTTTTCGCAGGATCTACTCGTACGAATAACGTTGTACCAAGAAAGAGTATAATTAGCGGATTATCATCTGATCCTGCAAGCCGTTATACAGCAGAGCGTACACTATTTGCTAAATACGGTTCTTGGGATTTCTATAATTACTCGTTCGCATTGCAGTCTTACTTATATACGCATCAGTTTGAAACATTTGATAAAATTCAAGATTTGATTCGTGCGAATGACGTGAAAAATTATGATGCATATCGTGAAAATCTAAGTAAAGATCCTAAGTTAAATAAAGAGTATCAAGAGTATATGCAGCAGTTAATTGATAATCAAGATAAATATAATGTACCGGAAGTAGCAGATGATTATTTAGCTGAACATGCACCGAAATCGTTAACTGAAGTGAAAAAAGAAATTAGTGATACGTTGCCTATGAATGATACAAAAATGACAAAACATAATTCTCAATTCTTTAATACATTTACATTAGAAGGTACGTATACAGGTAGTGTCACAAAAGGTGAATCAGAAGATTGGAAAGCAATGAGTAAAAGAGTAAATGAATCTTTAGAACAATTGGCGCAAAAAGAATGGAGTGGCTACAAAACTGTTACAGCATACTTCGTCAATTATCGTGTGAATAGCTCAAATGAATTTGAATATGATGTAGTCTTCCATGGAATCGCAAAAGATGATGGAGAAAATAAAGCTCCAACGGTTAATATAAATGGCCCTTATAGCGGTCTTGTAAAAGAGGGAATTCAATTTAAAAGTGATGGCTCAAACGATGAAGATGGAAAAATTGTTTCTTATTTATGGGAATTTGGAGATGGAAGCACAAGTGTAGAAGTGAATCCAGTACATGTATATGAAAGAGAAGGTTCTTATAAAGTATCGTTAAGAGTAAAAGATGATAAAGGCAAAGAGAGCAGAAGCGAAACAACTGTTACGATTAAAGATGGAAGTTTAACAGAATCAGAACCAAATAATCGTCCAGAGGAAGCAAATCGTATCGGGCTAAATAGTACGATAAAAGGTCATCTTATTGGCGAGGACCACACTGATGTTTATACATTTAATGTAGCGTCAGCGAAAGATATCGACATTTCTGTTTTAAATGAGTATGGAATTGGGATGACATGGGTACTTCACCATGAATCAGATATGCAAAATTATGCAGCTTACGGTCAAGCCAATGGGAATCATATAGAAGCGAAATTTAATGCAAAACCAGGCAAGTATTACTTGTATGTATATAAATATGATAATGGCGATGGAACGTACTCATTATCAGTAAAGTGAAACTTTAATCATTCATCCCCCAATGATTATTAGCCCACACCAATCGGGGGAAAATAAGCGCTTTTCCAATGTATGTTTAACTTTACTTTTTGTGGAAAATAGTATATTATATAGATATATAATATATCGGTTATTTTCTAGGAGGAGCCTGTCACAATAGGTTTCTCCTGTTCTTTTTTAGGGGCCTGTTTTACAGGCTTTTCTTTAAAGAGTAAATAACTGAAAATTAAGAACTATAATCTTTGAAAGAGGTGGGGCATACACATAACAAAAAAGGGATTGTTTAAGAAAGGGGGATAAGAAATGGTCTTGTTTGGTTATCCACTTGAAACAATTTATTTATATGGATTTATTATTGCTACTATACTCACTGTTATTTATATCTTCTTTGGAGATATATTTGAATCGATATTTAGTTTTGGGGGCGGATCTGTATCCGTTGTTACTTTATTACTTAGTTTCTTCGCCATGTTATGTGGGCTTAGTTATATAGGAGAGTACTTATTTTCCTTTAATAGTATTACTATTTTCGGGGCTGCATTTGCTATATCTTTTATCGGTGTTTTCATCATGAAAATACTAATTTTAAAACCGATTGCAGAAGCAGAACAAAATACCGTACAACGTATGGATGAATTTATCGGTTGCAAAGGAGAAGTCATTACGACAATTCCTACAGAAGGATTTGGTGAAGTATTAATTTTATCCCAATTTGGAAGTAATGCAATCCCAGCTAAAACTGTTGGAAAAAAAGATATTTCGCAAGGAACAGAGGTTATTATCGAGGGAGTCCAAGATGGTGTTTTACTTGTACAAAACATCGCTTATTCTTTAAAAAAACCAAAATTATAAGGGGGAATTTACATGACGATTCCATTAATTATCGGTGGAGTTTTACTGGCAATTTTAATTCTACTCATTTTAGTATTCATTACGAAGTATCGTACGGTTGGTCCAGATGAAGCGTTAATTGTTACAGGGAACTGGCTTGGTGGAGGAAAGAATGTTGTTACCACTGATGATGGAAAGAAGATTAAGATTATCCGCGGGGGCGGTACTTTCGTAGTTCCAATTATGCAAAGAGCAGAGCCTTTAAGCCTATTAAACTACAAATTAGAAGTTGGTACACGTGATACGTATACGAAGCAAGGTGTTCCAGTTACAGTAAATGGTGTTTCTATTATTAAAGTAGGTTCTACAATTGAAGAAGTATCTACTGCAGCTGAGCAATATTTAGGAAAAGAAACAGAAGAGTTAAAAGTAGAAGCAAAAGAGGTTTTAGAAGGTCACTTACGTGCAATCTTATCTTCTATGACAGTAGAGGATGCGTATAGTAATAGAGAGCAATTTGCTCAAAAGGTACATGAAGTAGCTTCTACAGATTTAAAGAAGATGGGACTTCGCATTGTTTCTTTCACAATTAAAGAAATAATGGATAAAAACGGATACTTAGATGCGCTTGGTCAGCCGCAAATTGCGACAGTTAAGCGTGATGCAACAATTGCAAATGCAGAGCGTGAAAAAGAAGCACGTATTGAAAAAGCACGTGCTGAAAAAGAGGCAAAAGAAGCAGAATATCAACGTGATGCACAAATCGCTGAAGCTGAAAAACATAAAGAATTAAAAGTACAGTCCTATAAGAGAGAACAAGAGCAAGCACGTGCAGATGCGGATCTTTCTTACGAATTACAACAAGCGAAAGCACAACAAGGTGTTACAGAAGAGCAAATGCGCGTTAAAATCATTGAGCGTGAAAAGCAAATCGAGTTAGAAGAAAAAGAGATTGCGCGTCGTGAAAAGCAATACGATGCAGAAGTTAAGAAAAAAGCAGATGCAGATCGTTATGCTGTTGAGCAATCAGCAGAAGCAGAAAAAGTAAAACAAATTAAAAAGGCAGATGCGGATCAATATAAGATTGAAGCTGAAGCGAGAGCTCGTGCGGAAGAAGTACGTGTGGAAGGTTTAGCGAAGGCGGAAATCGAAAAAGCGCAAGGTCAAGCGAAAGCGGAAGTACAAAAAGCGCAAGGTACAGCAGAAGCAGATGTTATTAGATTAAAAGGTTTAGCAGAAGCAGAAGCGAAACAAAAAATTGCTGAAGCATTTGAATTATATGGTCAAGCGGCAATTATGGATATGGTTCTTAAAATGCTTCCAAGTTATGCGAAGGAAGTTGCAAGTCCGCTTAGTAATATTGATAAAATCACAGTTGTCGATACAGGCGGCGGTGGTAAAAATAGCGGGGCCGGAAAAGTTGCGGGTTATGCGACTGATTTAATGGCAACGATGCAAGAAACGTTAAAAGCTTCTTCTGGCATTGACTTAAAAGAGCTATTAGAAGGATTTGCAGGAAAAGGAGCGGTACAACAATTATCAAGCGATAAACCTGTTGTATCTGTAGTAGAAGATGAGAAAAAAGAAGTAGATAAAGAATAGTAAGGTGGAAAGAACCTCTAGTAAGTGAAATACTAGAGGTTCTCCTATGAATTATAATATTTCGAATAATATACATTTTTATACATTGTTTTAATTATTTAATTTATATAGAATGAAAAAGATATGTATCAATTCTTTAGATGTATAAAAAGATAGAGAGTCTCATTGATACATTTAAATCGTATTATTTTTATAGAAAGATTAAATGTTAATTAATTACATTTAAAACGGTATGGAGGGGTAGAAGTATGTTTCAAGGGAAATTAAGGAGTAGTAGTTTAAAAACAAAGTTACTTGTATCATTTATTATTATTTTAATTCTTCCAAGTATTGTAATTGGTTGGACGTCTTATCAACAGGCGAAGACGAATTTTAATGAAACAATTTTAAACTCGGCGAAAGATAATATAAAAATTTTGGATAATGTAATTAATAAGGAATTGGATAGTAAAAAAATAGATGCAACTTATTTTACGAAATTATTTACACAATCAAGTTACCAAGCAGATCAAATTCAAAACATACAAAATAAACTAGAAGAATACAATAAACTGCATCCAGAAATGGAAGCAATCTATACAGGATCTAGTAATGGACAGTTCATTCAATCACCAGCTATTCAGATGCCAGATGGATATAATCCTACAGAAAGAGATTGGTATAAAGAGGCAGTGAAGAAAAGCGGAGAAGTAATTGTAACTGCTCCATATAAGTCAAAAACGACAGGAAATATTGTTATTACACTAGCAAAGCAAAACGAGGATAAAAGTGGAGTTCTTGGGATTGACTTAATCATTAATAATATTGTTACTACTTCTAATATGGTTAATATTGGTAAGGAAGGGTATGTAGCGATATTTGATCAAGATAAAAATGTAGTAGCGCACCCGAAAATGAAGCCAGGAGAGAAATTAGAAGAGAAACTTAGTAAAGAATTGTATAAACAGGAAGCTGGGGATTTTCATTATTCATTAGATGGTGAAGATCGCAATATCACTTTTAAAACGAATAAGAAAACTGGGTGGAAAATAGCAGGAATTATGCCTTCCAAAGAAATTATCGAAGCGGCTGAACCTATTTTCTATAAAACAGTAACTGTTCTTGGAATTTCACTAATAATCGGTGGGATTGTAATTTACTTCATAATTGCGTCTATTATTAAACCGTTAAAACAACTTGTCATATCATCGAAGAAGATTAGTGAAGGTGATTTAACAGAATCAATTACAGTTCATTCTAAAGATGAAATTGGACAGCTAGGAGAAAGTTTTAACGAGATGGCTGCATCGTTACAAAGTGTCATTTCCAATATAAACACTTCAGCAAGTCATGTAGCGGCATCTTCAGAAGAATTAACAGCTAGTATGAAGCAGACAAGCGAAGCAACGGAACAAATTACACAGGCGATAGAGCAAGTATCAAGTGGTGCAGAAATACAAACGAAAGAAGTTGAAGAAGGAGCAACATTGTTAGAAGAAGTTACAGAAGGAATTCAGCGTGTTGCAGATAGTTCTTCATTAGTATCTACAGCCTCTATGTATACGAAGAAAAAAGCTGAAAATGGTGGGAAGTTAGTTGAACAAACTGTGAATCAAATGCAATTAATTCATGAGTCTGTTTCACAGTCAGACAAAATCATTGGTTTGTTAGACGATAAGTCGAAACAAATTGGAGCAATCCTTGAAGTGATTCAACATATTGCAGAACAGACAAATTTATTAGCGTTAAATGCGGCAATTGAGGCTGCGAGAGCTGGAGAGCAAGGAAGAGGATTTGCAATTGTAGCAGATGAAGTGCGAAAGCTAGCAGAACAATCAGGACAGTCTTCTACGGAAATTGGGAAACTAGTGAAAGAGATTCAATTTGATATAAAAGAAACAGTAAGCTCTATGAATCAAGTTGGAGCAGAAGTACAATCAGGACTTGTAGTTGCAAATGAAACGAAGCAAAGCTTTGCCGAAATATTGAAGTCTACAAATGATACAGTTGTACAAATTGATAGCATGGTAGATGTAGCAAAACAAATGACGGTAGATGCAAAACAAGTAAGTGCATCTATTAATGAAATTGCAGCTACAATTGAAGAAAATGCAGCAAGCGTTCAAAATATTGCTGGTTCTTCAGAAGAACAATTAGCTTCAGTAGATGAAATAAATGCAGCAGCAGTCCATTTATCACAAATGGCAGAAGAATTACAAGAGATGATTAGTAAGTTTAAAGTGTAATAACAAATATTAAGAAACGAGGTAATAATTTTACTTCGTTTCTTTTTTTATGAAGAGAAAAAGAAAGAAATATAGAGTAACCGTGTTATGATTAAGTATAATTAAAGAGACTGTATATTCTTTAAATTCTATCTTTAATCATGTTAGGGGAATGGTTTTGAAATTAAAAAAATTAAAACTCCAACCGAGAATTACATTAACTATTAGTACACTTATTTTAGTGGTACTTCTGCTAACGAGTTATTTATTTTATTACATATTATCTGAAACGGTAGAAGAGCAAATTGGGAAACGGGCTTTGCATGTTGCGAAAACAGTTGCCGCGATACCAGAAATTCAGGAAGCTTTTCAAAAAGAAAATCCAGCTTCTATTATTCAGCCAATCGCAGAAAAAATTCGAATGGATACAGAGGCTGACTTCATTGTAGTTGGAAACAAAGAGGGGATTCGTTATGCGCATCCTGAGCGAGATAAAATAGGAGAAAAAATGGTTGGCGGAGATAATAAAGGCGTTTTATTAGAAGGAAAATCATATGTTTCGAAAGCAACTGGATCATTAGGCCCTTCATTACGCGGAAAAGTTCCAATCCGTAATCAGGAAAATGAAATCATTGGTGTGGTGTCTGTTGGATTTTCAATGGCTGATATTCATGGAGCGGTAGAAGTGTATGGAAAGCGTGTATTTTGGATTACAATAATAGGGCTATTAATTGGAGTAATCGGCTCTATATATTTAGCGGCAAGTATAAAAAGAATGATGTTCGGGATGGAACCAGAAGAAATTTCATCTTTATATGAAGAGCATAGTACAGTGATTCAATCTGTACGTGAAGGAATTATTGTAATCGATAAAAATGGCATGATTAGTTTAGTCAATCAAGCAGCTTATGATATTCTTTCGCTAGATAAACAACAAAATATTATTGGGGAATTTATTTTAAATGTAATTCCTAATTCAACGATACTAGATGTACTTCAAACTGGTGAAGAACAGTTTGATCGCCAATTAAATATAAAAGGACAGGCTGTTATTGCGAACCGTCTACCTATTAAAGTAAAGAATAAAGTAACTGGTGTTGTATCGAGCTTACGTTTGAAATCTGAAATGGATCAGTTAACAGCAGAATTATCTCAGACGAAGCAATATACAGAGGCATTACGAGCGCAAGCGCACGAATATAATAATTTATTGTATACGCTTTCAGGTCTTATTCAATTAGAATCATACGAAGATGCTTTAGAGCTTATTCATAAGGAAACAGCGGTATATCAAGATTTTGTTCAATTTATTATGAAGCGGATTCAAAATCCATGGCTAGGTGGAATTTTAATTGGATTTTATAATAGAGCACGAGAGTTGAAGATTGATTTTATGCTAGATAGAGAAAGTGGTTTAGAAAAATTAAGTCCACATATTGAGAGTAATTATGTCGTTTCTATTTTAGGAAATTTAATTACGAATGCATTTGAAGCAATTGAAAAAAATGAAGAGAATGATAAGAAAGTAAGGATGTTTGTAACTGATATTGGAGAAGAAATATTAATTGAAGTGGAAGATTCAGGGCAAGGGATTCATGATGAAATAATTACTAGCATATTCTATAAAGGCTTTTCGACGAAAGAAGGAGGAGAGCGAGGATATGGATTAGCAAAAGTGAAAGAGTTAGTAGAAGATTTAAATGGAAGTATTGCAATTGAAAAAGGGGATTTAGGTGGTGCGTTATTTATTATTGCACTACCGAAAGAGAGAGGCGAATAGTAATGGGTGAGGAGATTGAAGTATTAATTGTAGAAGATGATATTCGGATTGCTGACATTCATCGTCGTTTTACTGAGAAAATTGAGGGATTTAAAGTAATTGGAACGGCAACGACTGGAGAACAAGCGAAAGAATGGCTAGAGCTTGTGAAGCCACAGCTTGTTTTATTAGATGTGTACTTACCTGATATGCAAGGAACGGAACTTGTCACATATATTAGGCATCATTTGCACGATACAGATATTATTATGATTACAGCGGCATCGGAAACAGATGTAGTGAGGCACGCCCTGCGGGGCGGAGTAACAGATTATATCGTAAAGCCACTAATGTTTGACCGATTTAAAGCAAGTCTGGAAGGCTATCAAAAAAAGATTATACAGTTAAAGAAAAATAATCAATTATCTACGGAGCAAATTGAATATTTATGGTCTCAAAGAGGGGTGAAGGGAGATCAAATAGAATATGCCCCGAAAGGGATAGATCCTTTAACTTTAGCGAAAATAAAAAAGCATATGTTAACAGTTAATGAAGAAGGGATTACAGCAGAGGTGCTAAGTTCAATGGTAGGCGTAAGCCGATCAACGGCAAGGCGTTATTTAGAGTATTTGATATCTGGGAAGAAAGTCCACGCAGAGCTAATATATGGAAGTGTTGGGAGACCCGAGAGACGTTATTTTCTTGTTTCTTCATAATAAAAAACAGTAGAGGATTTTTATTCCTTCTACTGTTTTTTTTGCATCTTATATTGGAATAATCCCAATTACAATTCCGGTAATTAACATAACCATTGTCGTTCCAACGGCCCACAATAAAGTGAAGCGTTGATGTTCACCGAAATCAACTTTTGCCATTCCGACCAATAAATAAGTGGAAGCGACAAGAGGACTTAATAAGTGAACGGGTTGCCCAAGTAAGGAAGCACGTCCCATTTCAGCTGCACTAATTCCGTAAGTAGCAGCAGCTTTCGTCAAAATAGGTAATACCCCGAAGTAAAATGCATCATTAGACATGAAAAATGTGAATGGCATACTGAGAAGTGCTGTAATAATTGGCAATTGTGGTCCAAGTGCATCTGGTATAAGAGTTACTACACTGTTAGCCATTGCATCTACCATTTTTGTTCCAGATAAAATACCAGTGAAAATACCGGCAGCAAATACGAGAGAAACAACTGCTAATACATTCCCAGCATGAGAAGCAATACGTTCTTTCTGTTGCTCTAAGTTTGGATAGTTAATCATAACAGCGATAGCAAAAGCGACTGTAAATAAAACAGGTAATGGCATAACTTCTAGTATGAGACAGACAAGTAATGTGGCGGTTAATAAAAAGTTAATCCATAGAAGTTTAGGGCGTTTATCCACTGCTGCTTCGACAGTTGCAGCTTGCTCATCCATTGTTTGCATTTGTTTTAAATACTGTACATCCATAATTCCTAAACGTTTTCTTTCTTTTTTTCCAAGATAGTAGGCAACGAAAACAACCCAAATTGCACCAGCAATCATTCCTGGAATAAGAGGTGTAAATAATTCGGAAGCCTCAAGTCCAAGTGCGCTCATAACACGAGCTGTGGGTCCACCCCAAGGTGTAAGATTTGTTACCCCTGCCCCTAACATAACAACTCCAGCTAATATGAGGGGGTTCATTCCAAGGCGCTTATATAGTGGATACATTGCGGAAACTGTAATCATGTATGTTGTTGTACCATCACCATCTAGAGAAACGATAATAGTTAATATAGCCGTTCCGACAACGATTTTTAAAGGATCTCCTTTTACAAATTTTAAAATCTTACTAATGACAGGATCGAATAAACCGCTATCAATCATAATCCCAAAATATAAAATAGCGAACATAAGCATAATACCAGTAGGTGCTAATTTTTGGATCCCCTCTAACATCATAGGCCCCATATTGGCATAGAATCCGCCAATTAATGCAAAAACACTCGGAATTAATATTAATGCTACTAGCGCTGACATACGTTTCGTCATAATTAAAAACATAAAGACAAATACCATCGCAAATCCAAGTAGTGCTAACATGTAATTTCCCCCTCAAAAGAATGATTGCGCTTTCAAAATAGAATAAAAATTCAGAAAAAGGTTTTTTATTTATAATAAAAGCATCTATTCAAATGGTAAATAATTTGAAAAATAACATCATTAGAAGCATAATTTTTATTTTGTTCATTTTGTTCACGGTAGTTAATTTGAATTTTTAAAAAGTAAGCTGCTTCTCGTAAGAATGGTAGAATAAGATGAAAATAGTGAAGTGTGAAATAGGGAGTAGATGTTATATGAAAACGAGAATTGAAGAGATTTATAGCTCTTATGAAGGAAAAGTAGAGGAGATTTTTATTAATGAATCTTCTTACGTATATGAATGGGAAAAATTACTGATGATCCGAAAAAATGACGGTGAGCTTAAAAAAATTGCAGTCGGGATTAGTGGAAATATAAGATTGGTAAATGTAGAAGTTGGACAGGAAATTAGTGCGGATACATTATTAGTTAAATTAGAAGATGATTTGTTAATTACAGGTTGTGAGTGATGAGAGATGTGTAGAAATAACTACACATCTTTTTTTGTTTCCTATATTACAAAAAGCACATTGTTTTTTCACAAATCTCACACAACCTTTTGGTATTCTTTTCGTGGAGTATACGGTTTCTAGGGAGGAATATTGATGAAAGTAAAATATGTCGTACTTGCTATATGTTTATGTTTCGTATTTACGGTAGTCGGGTGTGGGAAAAAGGAAACAGCAGCTGTTGCCATTGATGAGAAACATGATAAATGTGATATTTGCCAAATTGGGGTAACAGATAATCAATTTGCAACAGAAATTATTTTAGAAAATGGAAAAGCGTTAAAGTTTGATGATATCGGTTGTATGTATAAATGGATGGAGATCAACTCAGATGAAAAGACGAAAGAGAAATTTGTCCGAGATTATGATTCGAAAGATTGGATTTCGTTAGAAGACGCTACTTACGTATATGATAAAACAATAACGACACCGATGGCTTATAATGTCATTTCATTTAAAAATAAAAAAGATGCAGAGAGCTTTGTATCTAACTATAAGGGGAAAGTTCTTTCGTATAAAGAGCTAGCAGAGCATAAATGGGAAATGAATAAAGAGATGATGGGGAAACCGAAAGCAGGAAATCATGGTGGACATCATTAATAGAAAAAGACAACTATGTAGTTGTCTTTTTCTATTATTACTCAGGTGCAAATATAGAAAAGGTGTAAAATTTTTAGCAGAACGGTTACAATGGAATATAGTAACCTAAAGCAATCATTTATGTACTTTTTAGAAATGTATACAAATGCGGTAAAAACGTGCTAAACTAATTGCTTCATAATGTTAATGATGGGGCCATCAGGCGTATCATTTCAATAGGTTGAGAAACATAGTATAAGCTTAAGATAATCCGATTAAAGAAGGAATCTAAAGGGCTTATGGATAAATGTACTCAAGAAGAGTTATTGTATGTGATGGAGGAATGGTTAAGAAAACATTATCTTTCATAGGAGCTGTAGTTGTGAGAAAACAAAAAATTTTATTATGTATTTTATTAGGACTTTTAATGACGGTAGTGGCTTGCGATAAGCAAGAAGAACCAGAATCGAAACCGGTTCATGTGAAAAATGAGAAGAAAAAAGAGAAGCATAAAGAACAGGAAGAATCTAAAGAAGAGAAAAGTATAAATTTAATGGACAAACAGTTGTTACTTTCAGCTACTCTTGGAGACACAGAGACAGCTATGAAGTTGATTCAGGATGGAGCGAATATAAACGTAGAAGGTGACAACGGAGAAACGCCTGTCCTTGCAGCGACGTACCAAAATCATGTAGAGACAGTTAAAGCATTAATTGGTGCAGGTGCTAATATTGAAATTAAAGATGAGAAAAAAAGTAATCCACTTCTTTATGCAAGTAGAGAAGGATATACGGATATTGTAAAAGTATTAATTAATGCAGGAGTTAATACGAAAGAAACGACTAGGTCAGGTGGGACAGCACTTATTTCTGCATCTGAGCGTGGCCATGTAGAGGTTGTTAAAGAATTATTAGGGCATACAGATATTGATGTGAATTATAAAAATGAACGTGGTGGAACAGCGTTATTAGAAGCAATTGTATTAGGAAATGGTAGTGAAAACCATAAGAAAGTAATTCAATTACTTATTGATCACGGTGCAGATGTAAACATGGCTAACAAGGAACATCTGACGCCACTGCAATACGCTGAAAAAAGAGGTTTTAAAGATATTGTAAATATGTTGAGGGTAGCTGGAGCGAATGAAGTAGTACAGCCACAACAACCAGTAGAGTAAAAAACGAAAAATAATCCCATTTAGATAGACAGAATGAAGAAATCAGTTAGTATGATGGATTCAGTAATGTGTATTTGAATGGGATTTTTATTTTGAACATGAAAAATAGATTATGAATGGAGGGTAAATGGAGTAAATAAGGAGGCAACCTTTTGATTGAATTTTAAGTATTGTTTCGTTCTATTTATTTATATTTTAATATCTAGATTAATGTAAATAATGATATGGTGAATATTAACATTCGATTAACACCTAATTAACAATCTATCAAAACTGACTTAATAAATGCGTAATATAGTAAAGGTAACAAAATAACTAGGGTAGAGAACATTTGAGAACACCCACTTACATATAATGTGCCACTTTCTTAGGTGTGCTCTATTCCCTAGAGTTCAAATAAGGAGAAAGGCGTTCTATGTAAGTAGGTGTTTTTAGTTTGGAGAAAAATAGAACAGTTAGGTGGAATAAATGTTTAAAGAACCTTATATTGCGATGATAAAGGATTGGAAAGGATACAAAGCATACAAAAAATTGCCGAAAACAGTTTTTCTTATGACTGGTTCAATGCTGGAATTACCAGAGCGTGTATATGAATTGCAGAAACATGGACATGATGTATTTCTTCATTGTGATTTTATACAAGGCTTAAATACGAATACAGAGGAAGCGCTTTTGTATATTCAAGATGTTATCGGGGCACAAGGTATTATTTCAACAAAGGGTTCAACAATTCGAAATGCTAATAAAATTGGATTGAAAACAATTCAACGTATTTTTATTGTAGATACTTTATCTCTTACTAAATCAATTGAAAATTGTAAAACGACTAAACCAAATGCAGTAGAGATTATGCCGGGGATTATGCCTTCTATTATTAAGCAGCTAGTAGAGGAAATAGAGTTTCCTATTATTGCAGGAGGGCTGATTCAAACGCGAGAAGATGCGGAAATTGCAATTCGTGCAGGAGCAAGTGCGATTTCAACAAGTCATTATGAAGTATGGATACAAGAAGAAAAAAGGAGTGCAACCTTGTGATTGAATTGAAAAATGTTTCAAAGGTATATAAAAATGCAGAAGAGACAGCGGTTAAAGGCGTATCGGTTCATATTAAGAAGGGTGAATTTTTTGTTTTAGTTGGACCTTCGGGATGCGGGAAAAGCACATTATTACGAATGATCGCTGGCTTAGAAGAGATTTCTTCAGGAGATTTAATTATTAATGAACGTGTTGCAAATGATCTAGAGCCGAAAGACCGTAATCTATCAATGGTATTTCAAAATTATGCATTATATCCACACTTATCTGTAGAAGAAAATATTTTATTTGGACTTAAGGTAAGAAAAGTACAAAAAGAAGAGCGACAAAAGCGATTAATGGAAGCTATTGAAATGGTAGGACTGAAAGAGTATGTGAAAATGAAACCAGGCCAATTATCAGGCGGACAAAGACAGCGTGTTGCACTTGCCAGGGCAATTGTGAGTCAAGCGCCAATCTGTTTAATGGATGAACCACTTTCGAATTTGGATGCGAAATTACGTGCGCAAATGAGAATTGAAATTAGAGAAATTCAGCAGCGATTAGGAATTACGATGATTTACGTTACCCACGATCAAATAGAAGCGATGACTATGGGTGATCGTATCATGGTTTTAAATAAAGGAAGTATACAGCAAGTTGGAACACCACTTAACATATATAACGAACCAGCAAACGAATTTGTTGCAAGCTTTATAGGTTCTCCTTCTATGAATATAAATGATGGGGAAGTAAATAAAGAAAAAGGTGTATTACATATAGGACAATTGCAAATTCCATTATCTATTAGACAGTTAAAGCAATTACCAGAAGGAACAATTCGCATAGGCATGCGCCCTGAGCATATTGCAATGTCTGAGGAGGGACAAGAAGTGACGTTGCAATCTGTAGAAGTATTAGGGAATGAATCTATATTGAACTTTGCGGTAAATGGAACAACTTGGAGTGCGAAAGTTATCGGACAGTTACTCCTGAACAAAGGTGACAAAGTAAAATTATTATTCTCGCAAGAAAAGTTATGCTTCTTTAACGAAAACACGAATGAACGCTTAAAAGTGGTAGGTGAAGAAGAGTTGAAAGTGGTGGCGAAATAATGATCGAAGTAAGTAAGTTACCAGTTCAAACAAAGGTGTCAAAAAAGAAAAAATTATGGGAGAGAACGAAAGATTTAAGAATAGGATTATTGTTTTTGGCGCCATCTATTTTGCTATTTTCGATTTTTCTGTTCTATCCATTGTTTAGGACGATTTATTATAGTTTTTATTTAACCGATATACATGGAGAAGCTAATCTTTTCGTTGGCTTAGAAAATTATCAATATTTATTCTCTGATCCAGCCTTCTACAAAAGTATAAAATCAACTTTATTATTTGTTTTATATACAGTTCCTACGAGTATTATATTTGCTTTGTTTCTTGCATTGATTGCAAATGGAAAGGTAAGAGGTATTGGGTTATTCCGAGTTCTGTTTTCTTCGACGATGGGAATATCAGTAGCTGCTAGTGCAGTGATTTGGCTATTTTTATTTCATCCAAGTGTAGGATTATTTAATAATATATTAGCCTCTATGAACCTTCCTGCAATCGCATGGTTAACGAGTCCGGACTGGGCACTATTCTCTGTATCAGTTACAACAGTTTGGGTGAATACAGGTTTTGCATTTTTAGTTATATTAGGTGGTTTACAAAATATTGATACGTCTTTATATGAGAGTGCATCTATAGATGGTGCTAGTTATTTATATAAGCTTCGCCGTGTTACATTACCGATGCTATCACCAACTTTATTCTTTATTGTAACAGTAACATTAATTAGTGCGTTCCAAAGCTTTGGACAAATTGATATTTTAACGCACGGTGGACCAAATGATGCAACGAATTTAATTGTGTACTCGATTTACAAAGAGGCGTTTGTGAATCATCAATTTGGAACAGCAAGTGCACAAGCGATGGTATTATTTGTTTTCATTTTCGTTGCTACATTACTTCAATTTAAGTTTGCTGAGAGAAAGGTGCATTATAAATGATTGTTAAACAGTGGAAACAAAATTTCCTATTATACATGCTACTCATTATTAGTGCAGTGATGGTATTTTTTCCTGTACTGTATGCATTTTTAATAAGCTTTATGACACCAGACGATATTCAAATGAGAAGGTTATTTCCGACCCAGTTTACTTTTGATAATTTCATTAATATTTTTCAAAAAGTACCGCTTTTTACATACTTATATAACAGTTTAATTGTATCGACAGTCGTTATGATTGGACAACTTATCGTATCAAGTTTAGCAGCTTATGCTTTTGTTTTTCTTCAGTTTAAAGGGAGAAACTTAATTTTCTTCCTGTTTATTTCAACGATGCTTATTCCGTGGGAAGCAACGATGGTGCCTAACTTTTTAACGATTCAAAACTTTGGCTGGATCAATAGTTTTGCCGGGATGACAGTGCCGTTTTTTGCAACAGCTTTCGGTATTTTCTTGTTACGTCAACATTTTATGACACTCCCGAATGAACTGAAAGAAGCTGCTTTTATTGAAGGGATTGGAAATATAAGATTTTTATTCAGCGTTGTAATACCGTATTGTAAAACGAGTTTTATTACGCTTGGAGTATATAGCTTTTTAACAACATGGAATATGTATTTATGGCCACTTTTAGTGACCACTGATGAAAAAGTAAGAACAGTGCAAATCGGTGTAAAGCAGCTTCAGTCTCAAGAAGTTGCAACTGATTGGGGAAGCGTAATGGCCGGTGTTACGGTTATCGTTATTCCAACATTGATTTTACTATTTTTAGGGCAAAAGCAATTACAACAAGGATTAACAAAAGGTGCAATTAAATAACTAAGAGAAGGTGAGATTTAAATGAGTCTAGTTAAAAAAGGTGCTGCTCTATTAATGGTAGCAACAATGGCATTATCTAGTGCAGCTTGTTCAAATAGTAAAACAGAGGGAAAACCTGAAGTACAGGCAAAAGTAGCACCAGTTGAAAAAAATGGTGATAAAACTGTAATTCGCTTCTGGCATGCGATGGGTGGAAAAACACAAGGAGTATTAGATGGTCTTGTTGCAGACTATAATAAGTCGCAAAATAAATATGAGATAAAGGCAGAGTTCCAAGGGACATATGAAGAGTCTTTAACGAAATTTAGAACGATGTCTGCAACGAAAGAAGCGCCAGCTCTTGTTCAATCGAGTGAAATTACAACGAAATATATGATTGATAGCAAAAAAATCACACCAATTGATAGCTGGATAAAAAAAGATAAGTACGATACGTCAAAATTAGAAAAAGCAATTACAAATTATTATTCAGTTGATGGAAAAATGTATTCTATGCCATTTAATTCATCTACACCAGTATTAATTTATAATAAAGATGCTTTTGCAAAGGCGGGCTTAGATCCAGAGAAAGCTCCAAAAACATATGCGGAATTACAAGAAGCAGCGAAAAAGTTAACGATTAAAGAAGGCGGAAATGTAAAACAATATGGATTCTCCATGCTTAACTACGGTTGGTTCTTTGAAGAATTGTTAGCGACACAAGGTGCTTTATATGTAGATAACGAAAACGGCCGTAAAGATGCTGCAAAGAAGGCGGTATTTAACGGTAAAGAAGGACAGAAAGTATTTGGAATGTTAGATGATTTAAATAAAGCTGGCGCACTTGGAAAGTATGGAGCAAGTTGGGATGATATTCGTGCCGCGTTCCAATCTGGACAAGTTGCTATGTATTTAGATTCTTCAGCAGGTGTTCGTGATTTAATCGATGCATCTAAGTTTAATGTAGGTGTTTCATATATTCCGTATCCTGAGGATTCGAAACAAAATGGTGTTGTTATTGGTGGAGCATCATTATGGATGACGAATATGGTTTCAGAAGAAACGCAACAAGGTGCTTGGGACTTTATGAAATATTTAACGAAGCCAGACGTACAAGCAAAATGGCATACTGCAACAGGTTATTTCTCAATTAATCCAGATGCATATAATGAGCCATTAGTAAAAGAGCAATATGAAAAATATCCACAGTTGAAAGTAACAGTAGATCAATTGCAAGCGACGAAGCAATCTCCAGCAACACAAGGGGCTTTAATTAGTGTATTCCCAGAATCACGAGATGCAGTTGTAAATGCATTAGAAGCGATGTATGACGGGAAGAATAGTAAAGAAGCGTTAGATGAAGCTGCCAAAGCAACAGATAGAGCAATTAGCATTTCAGCTCGTACGAGTCAAAAATAAGAGAAAGCCGTATCCTTAAAAGGGATACGGCTTTCTTTATAGGGAGATAAGGGATCAAAGAAATGATGAAGTCTTATCTCTTTTATATGAGTAAAGGGTCTAGAGTGAATGTTGTCCTTTTCATTATTTATTTAACTCCATTGCGACTTGTTTACCATTTACGAAAACCTCTACTACCGCTACTACAACTTCCATTACTTTTTTCATCTCTCATCTCTCCTTATTTTTTGTTTCATTTCTTACTCTCAGTATAAGGAAATACAGTAATTACAACTATCGAATTGGATGACAAGAGACTTACATTGTTGTAAGGATAATAGTTTAGTTTGTAATAAAGTGAAACTGTAATCAGTGGGGGGCTTACTGCCCGTTAATGCGGGATTTCAATTCTGAACTTTCTGTCGTTTTGAACTATAATTAGAAAGAGGGGGGATAATATGAAAAGAATTCTTGTTATTAGTGATATTCATGGAGAGATAGAAAAGTTCGAACATTTATTGGAAGAAGCTCAATATGATGCGAAACAGGATCAATTAATCTTACTGGGAGATTATGTAGATCGTGGTCCAAATGCGCGTGCTGTAATTGAAAAGGTAAGAGAATTGAAAAAAGATGGAGCACTCATTTTAAAAGGAAATCATGAAGATATGATGATTAAGGCGTTAACGACAAATGAGGAACGTTCATGGAACCATTGGGTAAAAAGAAATGGTGGAGATAAGACATTATATAGCTATGGATTTGTAGAAGAAGATATTGCGGTTAATGAGAAAGACTTCCAAAAACCGATTTTACACTCTCGTGTATTAGAGGAACATATAAAGTTTATTCAAGAATTAGATCATTACATTGAAACAGAAGAGTATATATTTGTACATGCTGGGGTTGAACCGATGAAACGAGTTTCTGAATCTGAACCATATACATTAATGTGGATCCGTAATGAATTTCATAATGGATATAGCGGTGAAAAGGTTATTGTATTTGGGCATACGGAAACAAAAACGCTTCATGGTAGTGAGGATTGCGGAGTGTATTTTGGTAGTAATCGTATTATTGGGATTGATGGCGGGGCTGTGTATGGCGGTCAGCTAAATTGTTTAGAGTTGCCGAGTAAAAAGGTATATGTAATAAAAAATTGAAAGAGATAAGAGGAATCTTATTTCTTTCAATTTTTTATTAAGCTAAATTTAAGACAAAGTTTTTATAATAAAACTTCAAAATTTTAGAAGGAAATAGTTAAAAATGAAATTACGTAATGTAACTACATTCTTTTGTTATGAAGAGAAGAAATGTAATAATAAATAGAATTGAACTATTTGATGGAAGGTGAGAGCATGCGTTTACTTGTAGTAGAAGATAATGCTTCGTTATTAGAGTCTATCGTACAAATTTTACGTGATGAATTTGAAGTAGATACGGCAATAAATGGAGAAGATGGATTGTTTTTAGCTCTTCAAAATATATATGATGCAATTTTGCTGGATGTGATGATGCCAGGGATGGACGGATTTGAAGTGATTCAAAAAATACGAGATGAAAAGATTGAAACACCAGTCCTGTTTTTGACAGCGAGAGATTCTTTAGAAGATCGGGTGAAGGGATTGGACTTTGGTGGAGATGACTATATTGTTAAGCCATTTCAGGCCCCTGAATTAAAAGCGAGAATTCGTGCTTTACTACGCAGAAGTGGTAGTTTAACAACGCAGCAAACAATTCGCTATAAAGGCATTGAATTGTTCGGAAAAGATAAAGATGTTCAAGTAGATGGAAAAGGTATGAAGTTATCATTAAAACAATATGAGCTTCTAGAGTACCTTGTTCAAAATAGCGGAAAGATTTTAATGCGTGAACAAATTTTTGATCGTGTTTGGGGATTTGATTCAGATACGACAGTAGCGATTGTAGAAGTGTATGTGCATCATTTACGTAAAAAATTAGAGCCATTCGGTTATCAGAAAGATATTCAAACCGTTCGAGGTATTGGATATATATTAAAAGAACAATGAAAAAAGGAAGTATGTTTCAAAAAACACGCATTCGTTTGACTATAGTGAACTCATTAGTATTTATTCTATTAATAGGTATATTAGGCAGTATTATTTATTCGTACACATACAAGCGTATTTATAGTGAAGTAGATCAATCTATAAAAATGATAGCTCAGTATAGAGAAAAATTAGATGTTAAAGTACCACCAAGAAAACGCATGGAGAATATCCAAATTGGAGATCCGCGAGTAACTAGAATAACTTGGAATGGGAAAATAGTGAAAATAGAGGGCGATAACCGTAAATTCCGTTCTATTTTTGAAGAGAATTTGGAAAGTTTTTCTCCCGAAAAATTAGAGGAGTTACAAGATATTGAAGTACAAGGACGATATTTTAGAGCATTTTCGCTTCAAAAAGATGGAGAAATAGTTCAAATCGTGCGAGATATAACAGCGGAAGAAGGAATGTTAAATACTTTATTTTTAATTCTCGTTATAGGTTGTAGCATAGGAAGCCTCTGTGCGATAGGTATTGGCTTTTTCCTAGCTGGTAGAGCACTTGTACCTATTCAAAGTTCATGGGAGAAACAGCAACAATTCGTTTCTGATGCATCACATGAACTCAGGACACCACTTGCAGTTATTCAATCAAAAACGGATGTTTTATTCCAGTCACCATCCGCTACGATAGAAGAAAAAGCGATGGATATTTCTACAATTTCAAAAGAATGTAGGCGGTTATCGAAACTCGTTAGTAATTTATTATTGCTAGCACGTTCTGATTCTAATCAAATTGAGATGGATAAGAAAATATTTGAACTTGATAAATTGTTAGAAGAAATAGTAGCTCCATATAAAGAGATTGCTTCTTATCAAGAAAAAGAAATGATGCTAAAAGTAGAACGTGGTGTATCTTTTATGGGGGATAGAGAGCGGATTCATCAAATGATGGTCATACTGTTAGATAATGCGATGAAGTATACAAACGAAGGTGGGCATATTCAAATTGATTGCACGCAAACGAGTAGTTCAATTCGCATACAGGTGAAAGATGACGGGATAGGAGTGAAAGAAGAAGATATTCCGAAATTATTTGATCGTTTTTATCAAGGGGATAAAGCAAGAAGTACGTCAGAAGGAGCTGGATTAGGTCTTTCAATCGCAAATTGGATTGTAGAAAAGCATTACGGAAAAATATCAGTAGAGAGCAAATGGGGAGATGGCACTTGTTTTGAAGTGATTTTCCCTAAAAATCAAAAAATATAAGTAAGAAGACGACCTTGTTTTTACAAGGTCGTCTTTTTTTAAGGGAAAGTTAAGAAACTATTTATATTATGTATGGCATAAAGAAAGTTCGTTACATGAAGAAGAGATTAGGTGTATGTGAGTGGGGTTTATCAATCATAATGTTATCTCAAGCAGCGATGAGATGTATGTATAGTATTAAAAAAACTAGGGGAATGATGGGAAAGAAAGTATAAGAGGGAGGAATTAATTTTGAAAAAGAAAATGATGACGGTATTCACTATTGGAGTAATGAGTTTAAGTATATTAGGGGGGGCCTCTCCTTCTGAAACACAAAAAGGAAAGACAGATTACACGCAGCGCAGTAAAGAACAATTGAACAATGGTAAGATACATGCAGTGCATACAGAAGAAAAAGCAGAGAAACTAGGTATTGAAACGGAAGGAAAAGAACAAATTACACTAGAAAAAGAAATTCATGAAACAGAAGTAGGAAGGGAAGCAGAGCAGTTAGGCATATCGATTGAAGGAAAAGATGTTGGGATGCTGTCAGAAGAAATCTATGAAACAAAAGTAAAGCAAGAAGCGTTAAAGCTAGGTATATCTATAGAGAATACATCAATTGTAGATTTAATTACTCAAATTAATGCGATTAAAATTAAAGATGAAGCAGATAAATTAGGTATTTCGACAGATGGAAAAGAAATCGAAGACATCGCGGAAGAAATCTACGGAAAGAAAGTAAGAGAAGAAGCAGGAAAGTTAGATATTTCTCAAAAAGGAAAAGAAATTGAAGAGTTAGCACAAGAAGTGTACGAACAAAAAGTACAAGAAGAAGCAAAAAAACATCATATTGATTTGTATGGTAAAGATATATATCAAATATTAAGAGAAATTAATGAACAAAAGGTGCTACAAATGGCAGATGAGCTTAATATGGATAAAATGAATATGAATATTCAAGAGTTAGCGGAAAAGATAAAAAAAGATCAGCCTGAAAAAGGAAAAGAACTAAATTTTGTACCGATGGTACGAACGGATGCTGACGCATTTTATTCTTATTTAACGAATTAATAAGGGTGTGAAAGCGATAAGAAAATTGAAGTGGTATATATGTACAGCTTTACTAGGTGCAGCAATATGGAGTGTATATACAAATGGAATTCCAAAGTATGTAGAGAAGTTAACATTCTCAAATATACAAAGAGGAAAAGAAACGGAGTTTAGTAATAACGATGAAAAAGTCATCTTAGCAAATGTTCCCTTAATTCAGCAGTTACCAGAATTGGATAGAGGCTGTGAAGTGACGAGCTTAGCGATGATGTTACAATACGCTGGTGTTTCAGTGGATAAGATGACATTAGCAAATGAAATAAAAAAAGTTGATTTTATAGACGATGGTGTGCGCGGGAATCCGAATGAAGGATTTGTAGGTAATATTTACACATTTTCTGAATCGGGATATGGTGTATATCATGGGCCACTTTTTCAGTTAGCGGAAAAATATTTACCTAATAAAGCTGTAGACTTAACAGGGAAGAATATAGAAGAAATTTATAAGAGTATAAAAGCAGGGCAACCTGTAGTCATGATCACAAATGCAACATTTGCACCATTAGATGAAGCTGAATTTACTACATGGGAAACAAATAGTGGAGATGTTTCTATTACGTATAATGAACATTGTGTTGTACTTATTGGGTATGATCAGGAATCTGTATATATTCGAGATCCACTTGAGGATAGCTTAGATGTAAAAGTACCGAGAGAAACCTTTGAACAGGCATGGGTACAAATGGGAAGTCAGGCAATTAGTTATGTAAAGAGCGCTAAATAAATTAGGACGAAGATTTTTAGTAATATGACTATAAGGTGAAGGATAAAACATTTGAGGATTATAAGAGAAGTTTTATAGAGTAGAAGCTGTTAAGAAATAAGAGAACTTTAGCATATATAATGCTAAAGTTCTCTTATTTTTATGATTAAAATACGTATAAGGAGTGAATATGCAAAAATGCATAATTGACGAAAAAATTACATGTTATCATTATATATTGTTTTATATATATTAATTGTATAAAATGACACAAGTATCCACATTACATAAAGGAGGCTTATTATGCAAAAAATATTTAACTGGGTTAAATGTATGAGTATCAATAAAAAATTAATCATTTCATTTTTTATTATTTTAACTATACCAGGAATTATTATCGGTGGTGTTTCATATCAAACTGCCAAAACAAATTTTGAGCATCAAATGACAGATAAGGCAAAGGAGAATATTTCGATTTTAAATACTGTTATTTCTCAAAATATAGAAGAGAAATTTGTTGATGCGACGTACTTTGCAGACATCTTAACAGAGGATACATATCTAAATGGACAAGAAGAAATAGTAAGAACGAAGTTAGCACAATATATAAAGCTTCATCCAGAAGTAGAAGGTATTTATATTGGAACAGAGACGGGAAAGTTTATAAGAGAACCATTTATTCAAATGGCTGATGGGTATAATCCAACAGATAGATCTTGGTATAAAGAAGCACATGAAAATAAAGGGAAAGTAATTGTTACTGCGCCATATCAGTCAGCATCTACAAAAAATATGGTAGTGACGATTGCGAAAGAAGTAAAAGATGGTAAAGGTGTTATAGGAATTAATTTAAATTTAGATAACATCTTAAAAATTTCCAAAATGATTAACATTGGTGAAAAAGGTTATGCAGTTATTTTAGATCAAAATAAGCAAATTGTTAGTCATCCATCTAGAAAACCAGGTGCAAAAGTTACTGATCCTTGGATTAAACCAATTTATGAAGATAAACAAGGAAATGTGTCTTATACAGAACAAGATGATAAAAAGAATTTAATCTTTGCAACAAATGAGAAAACGGGCTGGAAAGTAGTTGGTGTTATGTTCGATGAAGAAATTACCCAAGCTGCCAGTCCAGTGTTTTATAAGACTTTGATTGTCATTGCTATCGCTATTGCATTTGGTAGTATATTAATTTATTTCATTACAAAGTCTATTACAAGGCCATTACGAAAAATAGCTGAATCGGCATATAAAATTAGTAAGGGAGATTTAACAGAGAAAATTACAATCCATTCCAAGGATGACATAGGGAAATTAGGGAATTCATTTAATGAAATGTCTACGTCTTTACAAGATGTTATTACCCAAATTAGCTTTTCAGCAGAACATGTTGCAGCATCGGCAGAAGAGTTAACAGCGAGCGTACAGCAAGCAAATGATGCGACAGATCAAATTACAATTGCAATGGAACAAGTATCAGGTGGGGCTGAATCACAAAGTCAAGGTGTTGAAGAAGGTGCGGCTACATTGCAACAAGTAAATACAGCAATTCAAGATGTAACTGGAAGCGCAGAGTCAATTTCTATTTCTTCATTACATGCGCGAGAAAGAGCTGAAGAGGGAGAAGATTTAGTTGAACAAACTGCAAAACAAATGCAGTCTATTTCTAGGTCGGTATCCGAGTCAGATGCTATTATTAAACTTCTTGATGAGAAATCAAAGCAAGTAGGAGCTATTTCTGAAGCAATTCAAAACATCGCAACTCAAACAAACTTATTAGCTTTAAATGCGGCTATTGAAGCAGCAAGAGCAGGTGAACAGGGACGAGGATTTGCTATTGTAGCAGATGAGGTTAGAAAATTAGCAGAGCAATCAGGAGAGTCATCTGGAGAGATTGCAAATTTAATTGCAGAAATTAAGGCGGATATTGAACATACTGTTAAGGCAATGGATAATGTGAATGGAGAAGTTCAACAAGGCCTTGATGTTGTAACAAAAACGAAAGTAAGTTTTACGGAAATTTTAAGTTCTACTACACATATTGTTTCTCAAGTTAATCAAATGGTAGAAACAACGAAGAGAATTGCTGGAGATGCAAATGAAGTGACAAATGCTATTGATGAAATTGCAGCTGCTGCAGAAGAAAATACAGCTAGTATGCAAAGTGTTGCAGCTTCAACAGAAGAACAGGTTAATTCCATGGAGGAAATTAGTTCAGCTTCGCAAAACTTAGCTGAGATGGCAGAAGAACTACAAGCGATGACTAGTAAATTTAAAGTATAATAACAGCAGATAAGTAAGGTGAAAATAATATCACCTTACTTATTTTTCTATTCAGCAATTAGGGGAGTCATTAACGGGATGAAAAAAAGAAAAAGACTATGGAATTTATGGAAAACGATTACATTGTTAGTTTGTACAGTTGTAATTTTTTCTTTACTTGTGACAGATATATTAATTAGTCATAATGTAGAACGGACGACGGAGGATAGCCAAGCAGAGAAGGCAAAAACAATTGCACACATTGTGGCGAATGATTCGATTGTAATCGATGGTTTGGTTGGGAAAGCAGATACCTCTGCAATCCAAACGTATACAAATAGAATATTACAAAACACAGGTGTTCAGTTTATTGTAGTTATGGACATGAATGGAATAAGAAAGTCACATCCAAATCCTCAAAAAATAGGGCATCATTTTATTGGGGGAGATGAAGGGCCTGCATTGAAAGGAAAAGAACATGTATCGTTAGCAGAAGGAACTTTAGGTATTTCCATGCGAGTGTTTGTACCAATATTTTCTGAAACAGGTGAACAACTTGGAGCTGTGGCTGTTGGTATTTCAGCAGATAATGTAAAAGAGAGAGTTAAGGAAAGTAGACATATCATTTATATTGGTGTCGGAGTTGGTGTATTAGTCGGAATTATAGGAGCAATATTGCTAGCTAGACATATAAAGAAAAGTTTATTCGGTCTTGAGCCGCACAGGATAGCAAAAATTCTTGAAGAAAGAAATACGATGCTACAATCTGTAAAGGAAGGTATTATTGCTGTAGATAAAGAGGCTAGAGTAACATTAATTAATAATGAAGCGAAACGTCTATTTAAAAAAAGCGGACTTGAAGAAGATTTTATCGGTAAAGATGTTGAGTTGTATATGCCAAATTCACGTATAAAAGAAGTATTGCAAACGGGAGAAGTACAATTAAACGAAGAACAAAATATTTATGGAATTACGATTGTGACGAATCGAGTTCCTTTATATGTAAAAGGAGAAATAGTTGGTGCAATTGCAACATTTCGTGATAAAACAGAGATTAGAAAACTAGCAGAGGAACTAACTGGTATTAGACTATATGCAGAAGCATTACGGGCACAATCTCATGAGTTTATGAATAAGATGCATGTCGTATTAGGGCTTACACATATGAAGCAGTATGAAGAATTACAGAAGTATATAAGCGGCATGGTATCAGAGCATCAATATGAAATTGGTGGAGTTATGAAAAGAATAAAAAGTCCAGTATTTGCTGGTTTTTTACTAGGTAAGCTCAGCTATGCTAGAGAGAAAAATATAAAATTAATTATAAGTGAAGATTCTTATATGCCGGAAATAGATGATGAAAGTATTACTCATGAACTTATTACGATTGTCGGAAATTTAATTGATAATGCATTAGAGGCAGTTACGAATTGTGAAAAGAAGCGAGTTGAAGTTAAGATACAACATGGGGATATACTAACTATTACAGTACAAGATACGGGAAAAGGTATACAAGAAAAAGAAATAGAGCAATTATTTACGAAAGGTTATTCCACAAAGGGAGATAACCGCGGTTATGGTTTGTATCTTGTAAAAGAAAGTATACAGCGAATAAATGGGGAAATTCATATGCATTCATTAGTAGGTAAGGGAACAACGATAACAATTGAAATACCTAAAGGTAGGGATGAGAGGCAAATATGATTAAAGTTTTAATTGTAGAAGATGACCCGATGGTAGCAATGCTAAATACGCATTATTTAGAGCAAGTAGGAGGATTTGAACTTGTTCAAGCAGTTAACTCAGTAAAGCCGGCGATCGAAATATTAGAGAAATCACGAGTAGATTTAGTATTACTTGATATTTTTATGCCTGAAGAGACTGGTTTTGAGCTTTTAATGTATATCCGGAACCAAGAAAAAGAAATTGATATTATAATGATTTCAGCTGTACATGATATGGGAAGTATTAAAAAAGCATTACAATATGGTGTAGTAGATTATTTAATTAAACCATTTACATTTGAACGATTTAAAGAGGCATTAACTATATATCGAGAAAAACTTACTTTCATGAAAGAACAACAAAAAATTAGTCAATCGGAATTAGATTCGTTAATTTTACAAAAAGAAAAAAGGGAGCCTACTGTCACGAAAGAGCTTCCGAAAGGGTTAACGAAGCAAACGTTGCAATTAATTTGGCAGAAGATCGAGTCGTTGAATGGAAGAGTGTTTACAACAGATGAAATGGCACAATTAGTTGGAATTTCAAGAGTTTCTATTCGAAAATATGTAATGTTTTTGACTGACATTGGAGTGTTAGAAAACGAAATGATGTACCAACATGTGGGCAGACCTGTAAGTAAATTAAGATGTGTTGATCAAAAGAAAATAGAGTTTTACGTATAAGCGACTTAATATAAGTCGCTTATACTTTTTTTAATTACAAAATCAATTACAAAACTTACAAAAACTATTTTTACTATTGAAAGCGTTTTAATATTGTTATTAAGAAAACGAGGGGGTGCCATATGGGAATTCAAAAGAATGTGGAAGCGGTATCATTTTCTGAAGGAAATGAAGTACAAAGAGAATCTTTCGCTTCTAAAATTATGAATGTAAAAATCGGTGTTATACCTTTACCGTTATATGTAGTATTGGCTGCTATTATTTATGGGGCATCTGTATATAATAAATTGCCAGCAGATATGATTGGTGGATTTGCAGTTATTATGATCATGGGGATTTTCTTAGGCGATATTGGGATGAGAATTCCAATTTTAAAAAATATCGGCGGTCCAGCAATACTTTCGTTATTTATTCCATCATTACTTGTATTTTTTAACTGGATGAATCCAGCTTCAATGGAAGCTGCGACTATGTTAATGAAAAAATCGAACTTTTTATATTTATATATTTCTTGTTTAGTAGTCGGAAGTATTTTAGGAATGAACCGTAAAGTGTTAGTACAAGGTTTCGTTCGTATGTTTATTCCTTTAGTAGTAGGGACGTTAGCTTCTGTAGCAGTAGGGTTATTGGTCGGTTCATTATTTGGATTTGAAATGAAGCACACATTCTTCTTTATCATCGTACCAATTGTGAGTGGTGGTATCGGGGAAGGGATTTTACCATTGTCGCTAGCTTATAGTGATATTTTAAATGAATCATCAGCGACGTTTGTATCACAGCTTATTCCAGCAGCTATTATTGGAAATATGTTCGCAATTGTAAGTGCAGGGTATATGAAGCGTTTAGGTGAGAAGAAACCGGAGCTTAGTGGTAACGGTGTATTAGTGAAAACAGACAATCAAGCAGAATTATTAAAAGAACAAAATACAGAGAAGCCAATTGACTTCTCATTAATGGGAGCAGGTTTATTAATTGCGTGTACGTTCTTCATCTTTGGAGGATTTGCTTCTAAGTTCATCGGTATTCCTGGGGCAATCATTATGATTTTTTCAGCAGCACTTGTGAAATACTTTAAATTAATGCCAGCAAAAATGGAGCAAGGAGCATTCCATTTATATAAATTTATTTCGAAGAATTTAACTTGGCCTTTAATGGTTGGATTAGGATTGCTATATATTCCGTTAAAAGACGTAGCAGCAGTTCTTTCAGTAGGATATGTTGTTGTGTGCGCATCGGTTGTTCTTACAATGGTAGCATCAGGTTTTCTTGTAGGGAAAGTGATGAAGATGTATCCAGTTGAATCGGCGATTGTAACTGGATGTCATAGCGGTTTAGGCGGAACTGGAGATGTTGCTATTTTATCGGCTTCAAATCGTATGGAATTAATGCCGTTCGCGCAAATTTCAACTCGTTTAGGCGGGGCGGCAATGGTTGTAACGGCGACAATATTATTAAAAATGTTTTCATGATCAAACAAGCTAGCTATATTCATATAGCTAGCTTGTCAAATTAAGGGGAGATTATAAGTATGTTAGCAAATCAAATTAATGAAAGATCATTGTTATTGCATAAAGAATTAGTAGGGAAAATTGAAATTACAAGTAAAGTGGAGGTAAATTCAGCGGATGATTTAAGCCTGACGTATACACCAGGTGTAGCGGAGTCGTGTAAAGCAATTGCGGCAGATGAAGAAACAGTGTATGACTATACAGCACGTGGCAATATGGTGGCAGTTGTTTCAGATGGAACAGCGGTACTCGGTTTAGGAAACATTGGACCGAAAGCGGCTATGCCTGTTATGGAAGGAAAAAGTATTTTGTTTAAGAAGTTTGCGAATGTAGATGCTTTCCCATTATGTTTAGGCACAACGGATGTAGATGAAATCGTTACCCTTGTAAAAAATTTAGAGCCTACATTTGCAGGGATTAATTTAGAAGATATTGCAGCACCGCGTTGTTTTGAAATTGAAAAACGATTAAAAGAAGAAACGAATATTCCTGTATTCCATGATGATCAACATGGAACAGCTATTGTCGTTTTAGCAGCTGTTATTAATGCATTAAAAGTTGTTAGCAAACAAATGGATAATGTGAAAATCGTTATTAACGGTGCGGGTTCGGCAGGAATTGCAATTGGAAAATTATTATTAAAGGCTGGTGCAAAGCACATTACGTTAGTTAGCCTAGAAGGTATTGTTTGTGAAGGTGAAACATGGATGAACGAAGCACAAATTGAAGTTTCAAAAAAGACAAATCGTGAACATGTGCGTGGAACGTTAAAAGAAGCAATTCACCAAGCTGATATTTTTATTGGCGTATCTGCTCCTAACGTATTAACGAAAGAACTTGTACAGACGATGAATGAGAAAGCAATTGTGTTTGCAATGGCGAATCCAATTCCAGAAATCTTCCCTGAGGATGCATTAGAGGCTGGGGCAGCTGTAGTAGGAACTGGACGCTCGGATTATGCGAATCAAGTAAATAATGTATTGGCGTTTCCCGGAATATTCCGCGGTGCGTTAGATGTGCGCGCAACTGATATTACAGAAGAGATGAAATTAGCGGCAGCATATGGGATCGCTAACATCATTACTGATGAAGAACGTAATGCGAATTATGTAATCCCGAATCCATTAGATAAAAGAGTTGTTCCAAGTGTTGCAGAAGCAGTAGCGAAAGCAGCTATTGATTCAGGCGTGGCACAAATTACGAAAATACCACGTTATTAATAGCGAAAAGCAGTGCCTAAAAGGCACTGCTTTTTTGAGATAAGAAATCAAAATAATGAAGAAGTGTAGAATTATTTATGTTTCTTCACTATTTATTTAATTCCATTGCAACTTGTTTACCATTCACTAAAACCTCAGTTACTGCTACGATCACTTCTATCATTTTTTTCATCTCTCATCTCTCCTCGTTTCATTTCTTACTTTAAGTATAAGAGAAGAGAGATAATTCAACTATCGAAGTACATGACGTAGAAATTACATTGTTGTAAGAAAGTGGTTTATTTTTGTCACTTTACTCAGCAGTGATTACAAACTGATCATAATATTTTTCATTCACATATATATTTAATAACCATAATCCAGATGAAGGTAGTGACATAGTGAGAGGGAGTTCGTTTGTAGTAGAATCGATTGTATTTGAAGTAGTCCAAGTTTGTTTGGAAGTTTCTTTTTGAAAGAGTACTTGTGTCGGAGTTACAGATCCTTGTTTTAGCGCAATAATAGACAATTTTCCAGTTGGTATTTCAGAATCTAGAAAGTGCCACATTATTTCATTTTGTTCATTTGCGATAATAGGACTATCAGCCATTGCGACTTTACCTTCGATGCCTTTTAAAGGTATTTTTCCTTCTACGAAAGAAGGTGTTTCTTCCCAATTTACATCTTTTAAAACACTAAGGTGAAAGAAGGAAGGTGCGTTCACTTGAGTGGATGACGTTGCTATTACGTCTTTTTTTTGTTCTTTTGAATCCGGTTGCGTTTGTGTGCATCCAGTGATGAGGAAGGAGAGAAGTAGCATAGTTCCGATTTTTTTCATGGTGCCACACTCCTAGTTTTTATTGTTAGTGTAATTGTATTTGCTAGAAGGCGGGACAATTCCTTTAAAGTATAAAAAGAGGTCGTAAGTTTTGTACGACCTCTTTTGACATTTTTATCCCGTAAAAGCCCGATTGGTGTAGGTTAATAATTAGTGGGAGATAGTCCCCACTAATTAAAGTTTCATTTTATATTTGTTCCGTTGTATAGGTTGGTTCGGTTTCTTTTTGAGGCATCGTCAAAAAAATAACGGACAGAACGATACATACGCCGCCTAATAATTGATATGTTCCAAAAGATTCATTTAGCCAAGTGATTGAAACGATGGCAGCTACAAGGGGTTCAATGCTAGATAAAATGCTTGTTTCTGTTGCTGCTAAATATTTAAGACTACCGATATATAGAAGGAAAGAAAGGGTACCACTAATAATGATAAGAATAAGCATAGAAAAAGTTTTTAGTGTAAGGGTTTGTGAAAATTGATTCCACCCGAATGAACGATTATAAATAAGTAGTGCAATTCCTCCGATTAACATCCCCCAACCAATTACTACAGTTGTCCCGCATTCTTTAATGAGAGAAGCCGGATGAAGGGTATAAAATGCAAATCCGATTGCTGTTAATAGTCCAAAAATAATAGCTTCTTTGGATAAAACAATATTTTCAATTGAGCCATTTGTAATAATAAAGTATGTTCCTATTAGCGCGGCTATAATTGCGAATAGTTGCATGGAAGCAGGGAATTTTCTTTGTTCAAATGCAACATACATGGTAATAAGAACAGGACCTAGAAATTGAAATAGCGTTGCTGTGACTGCATTACTAATATGAACCGTTTCGATAAAGGCGTATTGCGCACCGAGCATGCCGAGAATAGAGAAAATAATAAGTTGTATAGAATATCTAGGGTGTTTCCAAATTTGAAATATGTTTTGTTTCTTTATAAGTAAGAAAGACAAAATAAATATTCCTGCAAGCAACAATCGAATTGTTAAAAAATCAATTGAGGATACATTAGTATGTTGAAATAGCCACTGAATCATTGGACCAGATAATCCCCATAATGTAGCCCCTGTAATAATCATAATGAGTCCGATACGTCTACCATTGTTCATTATCATGTTTCTCCTCTCCAGTATTTGATTTTTTATGTGTGACATGATAAAAGGAATTATATATAACTTCTGGTACTGTAAAAAGTATCAGATTTTAGTTTTATTAAGGGGTCAGATATTATGTTAGAATTAACGCCTAATTTAAATATGAATAGTAAAAAGGCATTGTATGTGCAATTGTATGAGTATATAAAAAAAGAAATTAAAGATGGATCGATTGTCCCTTTTACGAAATTACCGGCTAAGCGAAAGTTAGCGATACATTTACAAGTAAGTAAAAATACAGTAGAGGCAGCGTACGAACAATTACTTGCAGAAGGTTATATTGAGTCGATATCGAGAAAAGGTTATTTTGTATGCAAGATTGAGCAAATGGTTCATATAGAGGATAGCGGAGATAGAATAGAAGAAGTACCGTTTCAGGAGAAGAGTTATAAATTTGATTTTACACAAACAGGAATTGATACAAATGCTTTTCCATTCAATATGTATCGGAAAATTGTAAATGAAATATGGCAGCCGCATAATAACGAACTTCTCTTTCTAGGACACCCTCAAGGAGAAGCGAGCTTAAGAGAAGAGATTACGAATTATTTGTATGAATCTAGAGGTGTACGTTGTTCAGCTAGTCAAATTGTATTAGGAGCGGGAACACAAATATTAGTGAAACTATTGTTTCAATTGTTAAAGGGAAGCAATTATGCAGTTGAAAACCCAGGGTATCATAGAAAGATGGTTGTTTTTGAACAGGGAGAAGCAAGAGTCCAAATGTTATCTTTAGATAGAGATGGAATTTGTATTGCAGATTTAGAAAATAGCAATGCGAATGTTGTATTTGTTACACCTTCCCATCAGTTTCCGTATGGAATGATTATGCCTATTACGAGAAGGATGCAGCTTTTACAATGGGCCAAGAAAGAAGAGAGCAGGTATATTATTGAAGATGATTATGATAGTGAATTTCGCTATTCTGGAAAGCCTATACCGGCGCTGCAAGGGTTAGATACAGAGGGGAAAGTTATTTATATGGGGACGCTATCTAAAGCATTATTACCATCGCTACGGATGAGCTATATGGTGTTGCCGAAGAAATTAATTAAAAAGTATCAACAGCAATATTTATTTTATACACAAAGTGTTTCAAGAATGGACCAAGAAGTGATTAGAAGATTTTTAAATGAAGGCTATTGGGAAAAACATATTCATAAAATGCGTGTCGTCTACCGAAAGAAGAGAGATCGACTTGTTTTTGAAATAGAGAAGTATTTCTCTAATCGTGTTGAAGTGATAGGAGAAGATTCAGGATTACACATTTTATTAAAAGTGCATAATGGAATGCGGGAAGAAGAATTAATTCAAGAAGCTGCGAAACATAGTATCAAAATATATCCTGTGTCTACGTACTATAAAGACGATACTGCACCTGAAAATGTAGTTTTACTTGGGTTTGCGATATTATCAGAGGAAGAAATTGCGAAAGCGATTCAATTATTACACACGGCATGGTTTACAATAAAGTAAAAAACATCCTCCAAACATGAGGATGTTTTTTATTATTTATTTTCATCTAAGAATAAGACCATATGCTCTTCGTCCCAATATTGTCCGTTATATTTTAATGAACGTTCTTGTACACCGAATGTTTTAAAACCTAATGATTCATAAAGTTTTTTCGCTCCATCGTTGCCAACAACAACATCAAGCATAACTTGTTCTACTTCTAAAGATTTAGCAAGCTCAAGACATTCTTTAATAAGTGCTTTTCCTGCTCCAAGTCCGCGCGCTTTTGGAGATACATATACAGAACCGATTTTAGCTTTATGTTCTTGTTTTACATATGGTTTCGTTTCCAGTGTTGCAACCCCGATTAATTTTCCATCTTTAAATGCACCTAGCGTATAGTTTTCATCTTGTGCTAATTTTTGTGCTTTATATTCAATCGCACACTCTTTATTAATAATATCTTCATAAGAAGAGCTGAATGCTTCAGGGTTTTGCTTTAATCCTTCTACGCGAAGTTCTAAGTAAATTTCTGCTTCGTCTTTTGTTAATACATGGATATCCAATTATATCACCCTCCAAATCTTTGCAAATGTACCTTTATTTTATATTGAAATAAGAATAATTTCAAAAGCTTAGCTTATATGAGCTGTTTTTATGAACAAAATAACACCAGTAGTGTTTACTACTACTGGTGTTTTCACACGCATATTATTCAAAAGGTAGCTCGATTATAAAGTTTGTTCCCGCTCCTAATTGGCTTGTTACTAGAATAGAACCGTTATGCAATTCTACAATTTCTTTTGCAACAGCTAGCCCGATGCCTTTTCCACCTGTAGCTCGTGTTCTAGATTTATCAACACGATAAAAACGGTCAAAAATATGCGGGATATCTTCTTCAGGAATACCTTCACCTTCATCTTGTACACTTATTGTAAAAGAATCTGTTTCCATGAGTACACGTATCGTAATGGATGTGTTTTCTGGCGAATGTTGATAAGCGTTGTGTAATAAATTTAACATAACTTGTTCCATACGTCTTTCGTCTATGCAAACTTCTAAATCATCTTTGCAATATACATGAAGTTGCATTTGCTTATTTGTTAATGTTGTTTTTGTTTTTTCTACCATTCGTTCTAAAAATGGCTGAAGAAGCACTTTTTGTTTTTTTATAACAAATTGGTGTTGTTCTAATTGTACAAGCATAAATAAATCTTGGACGAGATCGGTTACACTATCCGTTTCATCCTCAATGATTTGTAAGTATTCTTCTCGCTCCTCTTTTGTTAAAGAGTCTCTCTTTGCTACCTTCGCATAACCTTTCATATAGGTCAATGGAGTTAATAGTTCATGAGCGACACTAGCGAGAAATTCATTGCGCTCTTTTTTCATATACGTAAGTTCACTCGATAAATCTTCAATTGTTTTTGCTAAACTTCCGAGTTCATCATTTCGTTTAATACCTAATTGAATTGGCTTGTTTAATTTTGACATTTTTTCTGTCGCTCTCTTCATTTTTACAAGTGGTTCTGTAATAACGCGTGAAAAAACAAAGACAGAAATTGTTGTTAAAATAATTGTTAAAACGCTAATGATAAGAAATTGGTTCATGAGTTTAAGTAACATATTTTCTAGGAAAGATGTTTTTAATAACATATATAGCTTTCCTTGAAACTTTGTTGTGTTAAGTGGGCTTACTGTTGTGATGAACTTTGATTTTTTCCAGTTCCTTTCAACGACCAATCCGCCGTCTGGGACAGTTTCTGTTTTACAAGTAAGTTGTTTTTGCATATCTTTTGTTACGGGTTCTGAGGTGGAAATAATTTTGCCGTTATGGTCAGTAATAATGATAGCTATATCGGAGTTAGAAATTGATTCCGATTCAACTAAGTGTGCAGCCTCATTCGTAATATCGAACTCAGGGTACACAGGACGTTTAGGATTTTTATTATGTTCAGCGTGTTTCATTTCTTTATAATATTCATCCCGTCTCTCGCGGCTTTTAATTTTTTTACTATAGCGATTACCTTTCTCTAAAAGAGCATCTGTTTCCTCTACAATACGCATTTTTGAAAGGCTTTTATAAAAAGATACGAAAGCAATTGTTTCAATACATAAAGCTAATATTAAAAAGTATGTCCCAATTTTAAGGGAAAGTTTACTCATTTTTTCACCATACCTTATTCATAATAAAGAGTCAGTGGTATACGATTTCCCACTGACCGAAGTAATTATTCACTTTTCCATTTATATCCGACTTTATAGACCGTTTCTAGGTAATCTTCAATAGGAAATCCTTTTTTGCGTAGTTTATCACGGATATTACGAATGTGTGAATCAATTGTTCTATATTCGATATCTGTTTCATAGCCCCAAATTTTTTCGATTAAATCATCTCGGCTATAAGCACGGTTTGTATTTTGTAAAAATAGTCCGAGTAACGAAAATTCGATAGGAGTTAATGAGATTTTTTCATCATAAACTGTGACAGTATGTTTCGTTTTATCCCACTCAATACCATTGAAACTAACAAAGCCATCTTTTTTTGTACGGCGTAATATAGCCTCGATTCGTGCGACTAATACATGCTCATCAAATGGTTTTGTAATATAATCATCTGCGCCCATCGTGAGGCCTTTCACCATATCGTAGTTTTGGTTGCGAGCTGTTAACATAATGATAGGAACGTTGGAAATTTGACGAATCTGATAGCAAGTATCCCATCCATCCATACTTGGCATCATAACATCTAATAAAATAATATCGAATTCTTTTTGTTCGATTAATTTTAGTGCTTCAAGGCCAGAGGTAGCTTTCATACAAAAATAGCCGCGAGGGCTTAAGAACAGATCTAATAATCGTAACATACGTTCTTCATCGTCTACTAATAAAATTTTTACCATAATCTTGTGCACCCCAAACTGTTCATTCTACTTGTATAGTTTACATGAAAATAATAAAAAACTCTTTTTATGTGATTGAATGGAGGGCTGATTTTTTCGCTCAGAGTAATTGACATAAAAAATGCACTAGTTTTGCACAACTATTTTTTATAATAGAAAACGTAGCGACACAAAATACCCTATGTTGCGACATAACGTCATGTCATTTTATTTATAAAATGACAATTCCATTCTATTGTGTATGTGAGATAGAGAGGGTTTTCGTATTCACCTCGCATCGGATAAGAAAAATTTCCTATCTCACACTTTTTTTTAAAGGAGATCATACACATGAATTCAAAAGAAGAAATTTCAAAAAAAGAAAAGCAAGATCGTAATACGGTTGTCATGTGCGTTGCCGTATCTATGGTTATTATTATAAGTTGCGTAAATAAAATTTTGGGGATTTTATAATATAAAAAAAGCTGATTGCTTCTTAAGAAGCAATCAGCTTTTTTCATTGTTAGGGGGAGTGTTCATATAATAAACCAAGGTAAAATTGCTAATCCAGAAGTTACAATTGCTGTAGTAAATATTAAAAGCATAGCTCGTTTGTTTTGTTTCATGTCACATTCTCCTCTACATATCAAGTACATGCGATCAGCGTGGGATGTAGTTCCCCACTGAGTAAAGTTTCACTTTATATTTTTAGTATAATGAATGGAAAGGTTTGGTACGATCGATAAAGGTGACATGAAGATTACATTGTTGTAATGAAAAAAGCATCTTTCTTAATAAAAAGATGCTTTTGGAAAACTATATTGAAGTATTAATCATTTAAGAACAGAACCATATGTTCCTCGTCCCAATATTGACCGTTATGTTTTAATGAACGCTCTTGTACGCCGTAAGTCTGGAAACCTAATGATTCATATAATTTTTTTGCACCAGCGTTACCAACTACAACATCGAGCATAAGTTGTTCTACATGTAATTTATCGGCATTTTCAATAATTGCTTTAATAAGAGCTCGTCCTGCTCCAAGGCCACGCGCTTTTGGGGAAACGAAAACGGAACCGATTTTTGCTTTATGTTCTTGTTTAATAAAAGGCTTTGTTTCTAAAGTAGCAATGCCGATTAAATCATCATCTTTGAAGACCCCTAGAGTATACTTATCCGGATTGCTTAATCGTTTTGCCATAGCAGCTACAGGATCCTCATGTTTCAAAACGTCTTCATAGGAAGAGCTAAAAGCTTCCGGGTTCTTCGTTAAACCTTCCATACAAACTTTTAAATATATTTCTGCGTCCTCTGTCGTTAATAAGCGAATTTCCATAGTTGTAACCTCCTTGGTCGATTTCAAATAAAATAAATCCATTACTTTTATAAGAGTGTGTATGTGTTTTGTTAGCAGTCTCTTTTAATTTGTAAAAGAATGAAAAGATATATGCTACAATGTTTTGTTTTTTAATATGTAATGAAATTATATATTAACTTTATTAACTATTCAAGTGTTTAATATGTTACATTTTTATAACTAAAATAACTCCTCGATTGAGGAGTTATTTTTTAAACATTGGATTGATAGCCATCAATTCGTTTTTGATGTGTGTAAATATTACAAGAGTCATTTCTAATAAACCCTACGACTGTAATGCCTAAATCATGGGCAAGTTGCAATGCTAGTTTTGTTGGGGCAGATTTAGATAGAACAATTTCACATCCGATTTTTGAAACTTTGAGTAAAATTTCAGATGAAATACGTCCGCTAAATGCGATAATTTTTCCTTTAACAGATATATCATTGCGTAAACAATGACCGTATATTTTGTCTAATGCATTATGTCTTCCGATATCCATTCTTGATAGAAGGATATTATTTCGATCACATAGCGCGGTATTGTGAACACCACCAGTTTGGCGAAAGGTAGTGGAAGATTGTTGTAAAGTATTCATTAAGTAAAAACATTCTTCAGGAGTAATTTTTACATGTATATCATGTAAGTCTTTTGCTTTTGCCGCATCGTTTACGAAAATAAAACCTTGTCTACCTTTTCCGCAGCAAGAAGTGACGTATCGTTTATTATATAAAGTTTGATAGAGCGGATTCACTTTTGATGATTTTACATGGACAATTCCGTTATCTTTTTGAACCCATAGTTCTTCAACATCGTTATAGGAAGAAATAATCCCCTCAGAAATTAAAAAACCAATTACCATATCTTCAATATAATTTGGTGTGCATACGACTGTTACATATTCTTCACCATTCAATTTAATAGTAATAGGAGATTCTGTAACAATCTCATCAAGTTGTTTTGAAAATGTACCAGATTGATAACGTACAATTGTATAAGTCTCTTGCGTAGGCCCCATATTTAATTCCCCTTTTATATGTATTTCTCTCCCACATTTATCATAAAACAATGGGAAAAATAAAAACACCTATTAACAAGAAGATCACAGATTATTTTGGTTATTATTGTATATGTACGATATAATAGAACTGTAGAATAGTGATATTTTCAAGCTTTCGTAGTTATACCTTATAACATCTAGAATCGACTTCATAAGAAAGTATTTGGGTAGAGCGTTTCAAAAAAATGTACAGTAATGCGATTTTGAAAACGGATTCATGATTGTGTTGTACAGTTGGTTGTAAGGAGAGGGGAAACTATGGCAGAACAGACAGTCCGTGTAACCGTCGATGGTAAAGAATTTTCTGCATCAGGTGAAAAGACGATACTACAATTATTTAATGAGAGTAATTTGGAACATCCTCAAATTTGTCATGTACCAGAAGTAGATCCAATTCAAACTTGTGATACGTGTATTGTAGAAGTAAATGGAAAGTTATTGCGTGCTTGTTCAACGAAATTAGAGAACGGTATGCATATCGAAAGACAGTCCCAGCGTGCAAAAGAGGCACAGACTGAGGCAATGGATCGAATATTAGAGAATCATCTACTGTATTGTACCGTTTGTGATAACAATAATGGTAACTGTAAAGTCCACAATACAGTACATATGATGGGAATTGAGGAACAGAAATATCCGTATGAGCCAAAAGTAAGTGCGTGTGAAGTGGATATGTCACATCCGTTTTATCGATATGATCCAAATCAATGTATTGCTTGTGGACAGTGTGTAGAAGTATGTCAAAACTTACAAGTGAATGAAACTATATCGATAGACTGGAGCTTAGACCGTCCACGTGTTATATGGGACAATGGTGTAAGTATAAATGACTCATCTTGTGTAAGTTGCGGGCAATGTGTAACAGTATGTCCATGTAATGCGTTGATGGAGAAATCAATGTTAGGTGAAGCTGGATTCATGACAGGATTGAAACCGGATGTGTTAGATCCGATGATTGATTTTGTAAAGGATGTAGAGCCGGGATATAGTAGTATTTTAGCAGTTTCAGAAGTAGAGGCTGCGATGCGTAAGACGAAAGTGAATAAAACAAAAACAGTTTGTACATTTTGTGGTGTAGGTTGTTCATTTGAAGTATGGACGAAAGACCGCCACATTTTGAAAGTGCAGCCTGTTTCAGATGCGCCGGTTAACGGTATTTCAACATGTGTAAAAGGCAAATTTGGATGGGATTTTGTAAACAGTGAAGATCGTATTACAAAGCCATTAATTCGCCAAGGGGATATGTTTGTTGAAGCTTCATGGGAAGAGGCTCTTGAAGTTGTTGCATCCAATATGCAGCATATTAAATCAGAATATGGAAGTGATGCATTTGGGTTTATTTCTTCTTCGAAAGTAACGAATGAAGAAAATTATCTTATGCAAAAACTAGCCCGTCAAATATATGGAACGAATAATGTAGACAACTGTTCCCGTTATTGTCAATCTCCAGCAACAGACGGTTTATTTAAAACTGTCGGTATGGGCGGGGACGCTGGAACAGTGAAAGATATTGCGGAAGCAGGCCTTGTCATTATCGTTGGAGCAAATCCGACAGAAGGACATCCTGTACTTGCAACGCGTGTAAAACGTGCTCATAAATTACATGACCAAAAATTAATTGTGGCGGATCTTCGTAAACATGAAATGGCAGAGCGTGCGGATTTATTCATTCATCCGCGCCAAGGAACTGATTATGTATGGCTCGCTGGTATTACGAAATATATTATTGATCAAGATTGGCACGATAAAAAGTTCATAGCTGAAAATGTGAAGAATTTTGATGAATATAGCAAAATGGTAGAAAAGTATACGCTTGATTATACAGAAGAAATTACGGGGATTTCGAAAGAAAATCTGAAAGAAATGGCTCGTATGGTATATGAAGCAGATGGTACTTGTGTACTTTGGGGAATGGGTGTAACGCAAAATACTGGAGGAAGTACAACTTCAGCAGCAATTTCAAATCTATTGCTTGTTACGGGTAATTATCGTCGTCCTGGTGCAGGAGCATATCCATTACGCGGACATAATAACGTACAAGGCGCTTGTGATATGGCAACATTACCAAACTGGCTTCCAGGTTACCAAGCGGTTTCAGATGATGCGCTCCGTGCGAAATTTGAAAAAGCATACGGTACTACAATTCCGAAAGCACCAGGCTTAAATAATATTGCAATGTTACTTGCGGCAGATGAAGGAAAACTGCGTGGTATGTATGTTATGGGTGAAGAAATGGCTTTAGTAGATTCGAATGCCAACCATGTACAACATATTTTAGCGAATTTAGATTTCCTTGTTGTTCAAGATATGTTCTTATCGAAAACAGCTCGTTTTGCTGATGTTATTTTACCGGCAGCACCAAGCTTAGAAAAAGAGGGAACATTTACGAATACAGAGCGCCGTATTCAAAGATTATATGAAGTATTGAAGCCGCTTGGTGATTCAAAGCCAGACTGGTGGATTTTACAAAAAGTAGCTCGTGCGCTTGGCGGGGACTGGAATTATGAAAGTCCAAGTGAAATCATGGATGAAATTGCATCGCTTGCACCTTTATATTCTCAGGCAACATACAATCGTTTAGAAGGATGGAATAGTTTATGTTGGGGTAGCCATGATGGTAGCGATACACGGCTATTATATGTGGACGGATTTAACTTCCCGGATAAACTAGCTCGTCTATCATTAGATGAATGGGTACCACCAGTTGTAGCGCCAGATGAGTATGATTTACTTTTAAATAATGGTCGTATGTTAGAACATTTCCACGAAGGGAATATGACGAATAAATCGGCTGGTATTTTATCTAAAGTATCTGAAGTGTTCGTTGAAATCTCGCCTGAACTTGCCCTAGAGCGCAATGTGAAAGATGGTGGCCTTGTAGAATTAGCATCACCATTTGGGAAAATTAAAGTACAGGCACTTGTTACAGAGCGTGTAACGGGGAAAGAGCTATATTTACCGATGCATGCAACGGTAAATGAAGAGGCAATCAATATTTTAACTGGAACGGCGACAGATCTTTATACGTGTACACCAGCGTACAAACAAACGATGGTAAAGATGCGTGTACTACGTGAAAAAGGGAATCGTCCGTTACCATCTTCAAACCCGAGAGATAAAAAGCGTAATCCGCAAAACGGTGTTGAAATCCAGCAAAAATGGCAAAGAAAACAATACGTATCACTTGTGGACTAGGGGGCGGAGATAGTGGCGAAAGAAATTACTGTAATTAAAAAGAAAGTTGTAACAGAGGAAGAACAGAAACAGCAAGTAGCAGATGAACTTCTAAATGAGCTATCTAATAATCGTGAAGCAGTAGAAGAAACGATGCAGCTTTTAGCACAGTTGCAGAAGGCTGGTATATTAGATGCGGCAATTAGTTTACTTGCTGCGAAGGAAGATGTTTCAAAAATCGCTGTGGAGCAATTAAATCGTGAACCCGTTAAAAATGCGTTAAATAATATGATGGGGGCAGGAGAAGCGTTATCTTCAGTTGACCCAGAAATAACGAAGCAAATTACGTCAAGTTTAGTTACAGGATTGCAATTTGCAACAGATGAATTAAATAGTGGTAAAAAAACAAAAGTGATGGATTTCTTTAAAGTATTAAAAGATCCAGATATCAATAGAGCTATTACATTCGGTTTTAGCTTCTTGAAAGCATTTGGACAAGGGCTAGAGAAAAAATAGAATAAATGAAAAAGTGATGGGAAGTAGCCATCACTTTTTTCATTATATGTATAAGTGTGTTCATGTTAAGCGGAATATATTATTATTAAAAAGATGGATTAGAACTGGAAATATGGAATCCATCTCAAATACCGTTTTAGAATTTGGAGGAATATATGCAACACCGTAAAAAACTATCTATACCAGGAGTAATGAGACATTCCTTTCAAACAGTTAAATTTGCCTTTTGGAATGTATTAACTTTTCAACTTGCTTATAAATTATTAGCAGCGATTGTGTTTGTTCCGCTATTTGGAATCATTTTTAATAAGTTATTGTATTTTGGTGGTTATGCAAATGCGACAAATGATGAATTATTAGCGTTTTTAAAGACGCCTTATGGCATCTTAGCAATCGTAATTTTATCATTGTTAGCACTGTTTCTTATCTTTACAGAATTTGCGGTGCTTATTATTATTTCGTATTTCGCTCATAAAAGACAGAAGGTGAAATTACGTCCGATTTTATATAAAACGGTAACGTATTTACCTACTCTTTTCACATATTGCTTACCAGGATTTATTTTATATGCTGTCGTATTGTTGCCTCTTTTAAATATGGGATATGAAACGGCATTAATCCCGCAAATTCAAATTCCTAACTTTATTACAGGAGAGCTGTTTAAGACAACGATGGGACAAGTTGGTTATTACACGTTCTTTGCTGTAGTCGCGTATTTGAATCTTAGATGGATTTTCGTTCTACCTATTGTTGTTTTAGAGCAAAAACCATTTCGCGTGGCAGCACGTAAAAGTGCAACTTTAGTAAAGGAAAGCTTTTTTAAAGTACTATTCTTTTTAGTAGGATTTTTTATTTCAATTGGAATTGTATATGTCATGTTTTTGGGAATGTATTTATTGTGCCTATGGGGTGTTTATGAATTTACAAACCCGAAAGGAACATTTGCATTATTAGCTGAATCAACGATTTCTGTATTTTTAACGAGTACATTGTATTTATTCAGCTTTATCGTGACGCCATTTTATATTATGGCGATTACGCGATTATACTTACAAAAGGTTCCAGTTGAGGATGTTTTATTAGAAGAAGGATTAGATTATTCGAAAACGAAAGCAGATAAATGTTTCTTCCAAAAACATCGTTGGAAATTCATTGGCGTATACATTGTAGGGATTATTACTGCGGGAATGGTCGTTGCCTTCATTGTAACGTTTATTTCAAATTCGTATAAAGAACCGATTATTATGGCGCACCGCGGGTATATATCAAAAGGCGTAGAAAATACGAAAGAAGCTGTGCAAGGTGCTATTGATGCAAAAGCAGACTACGCTGAAATAGATGTATTACAAACGAAAGACGGTGAGCTAGCGGTTATACATGATTTGAAGCTGAAACGTCTCGCAAATGCTAATGTGCATGTGTCAGATTTAACGATGGCGGAGTTAAGGCAGCTTACCCTTAGTCAAGATGGACTTTCAGGACAAATAAGTACACTTGATGAAATCATTAAGCTAGCAAATGGCAAAATCAAACTTAATATAGAAGTGAAGCTTCATGGGGGCGAAAAAGATTTTGTAAACAAAGTCTTAAAAACGATTAAAGATAATGAATTTGAGAAGCAATGTGTAATTCAAACGTTACACTATCCACTTATTAAAGAGTTTAAGCGTGCAAATCCAGATATAAAAGTAGGGTATATACTGTATGCAAGTAGAGCTAACTTAAAGAATGTGAAGGCTGACTTTTACGTAGCAGAAGAATATATGTTAAATAAGAAATTAGTAAAAGAAGCAAGGAAGTTAAACAAACCAATTTACGTATGGACAGTAAATGATATGGAAAATTTAAAGGCATATTATAAGTTAAACGTAGATGGTATTATAACCGATTACCCTGAAGATGCACGTGAAACAATTAAGATGTTAAAAGAGCAAGAAGCGGAAGAAAGTGATCTGTTTGATAAAATTACTGAAACGACAGATGATTTATTTTCTAAGTTATTTATAAGTTACCCAGCTGCTAGCTAAATGCTAGCAGCTGTTTTTTTGTGAAAAGAATATATCTCTAAAGTATTGAGTAAAGTAATAACTGTATATGTATACGTTATCGCTTAGGTTTCTTACATTGTTAAATTATTGTCAAATAATAAATGATTGCTGTTTATTTTGAAGCAGTATAATAAAAATAGAGTGAAAGATAATGGAATGACACGAAACCCCTAATAGAATCAATGTTTTATATATTTACACTATTCTAAATATAAAAACTTTAGGAAAATGATATGTTAGCGTTTTCATAACTTTTAAGTTATGCTAGAATAAGGACATAAGTTATTAATTATTACAAAAAGAAAAAAGAATCTCTTTTTTCTGTTAATTATAAGGGGGCATTTCATTATGCGTATTGGGGTACCAGCAGAAATTAAAAACAACGAAAACCGTGTGGCAATGACACCAGCAGGTGTTGTACATTTAATTCGTAACAATCACGAAGTATTCATTCAAAAGGGTGCAGGTTTAGGGTCTGGTTTCACAGATGCTCAGTATGTTGAAGCGGGAGCAAAAATTGTTGATACAGCTGAAGAAGCTTGGAATATGGAAATGGTTATGAAAGTTAAGGAACCAATTGAAAGCGAATACAAACACTTCAGTGAAGGCTTAATCTTGTTCACATACTTACACTTAGCTCCAGAGCCAGAATTAACAAAAGCTTTAATCGAGAAAAAAGTTGTTTCTATCGCATATGAAACAGTACAATTAGAAAACCGTTCATTACCATTACTTGCACCTATGAGTGAAGTAGCTGGTCGTATGGCTGCACAAATTGGTGCACAATTCCTTGAGAAAAACAAAGGCGGTAAAGGTATCTTACTTGCAGGTGTTCCAGGGGTTAAACGTGGTAAAGTAACAATCATCGGTGGTGGACAAGCTGGTACAAATGCTGCTAAAATTGCAGTTGGACTAGGTGCGGATGTAACAATCATCGACTTAAGTGCAGAACGTCTTCGTCAATTAGATGACATTTTCGGAAACCAAGTAAAAACTTTAATGTCTAATCCTTACAATATTGCAGAAGCTGTTAAAGAGTCTGATCTTGTAATCGGTGCAGTATTAATCCCAGGTGCAAAAGCTCCAAAACTTGTAACAGAAGAAATGATTAAATCAATGGAACCAGGTTCTGTTGTTGTAGATATCGCGATTGACCAAGGTGGTATTTTCGAAACAACTGACCGTATTACAACTCATGATAACCCAACTTACGAAAAACACGGCGTTGTTCATTATGCAGTTGCAAACATGCCAGGTGCGGTTCCACGTACATCAACTCTTGCATTAACAAACGTAACAGTACCATATGCAGTACAAATTGCTAACAAAGGCTACAAAGAAGCTTGCCTAGGCAACTCTGCATTACTAAAAGGTATTAACACATTAGATGGCTATGTAACATTCGAAGCAGTTGCAGAAGCTCACGGTGTAGAGTACAAAGGTGCTAAAGAATTATTAGAAGCAGAAACAGTATCTTGCTAATAGAAGCATTATACAAAACAAAATCGAACAATATATAAAACAACATGATAAGAGCTAAGAGTGAAGATCTCTTAGCTCTTCTTGGCAAAAGGGGGCATACATCGTGGCCAACCTATTTAAAAAGAAATCCGTTACGCAATTGTTAGGGGAAAGTAAAAGTAAAACTTTGACGAAAACGCTAGGGGCATTTGACCTAACAATGCTAGGGATTGGTGCGATAATTGGTACAGGAGTTCTAGTATTAACTGGATTAGTAGCAGCAAGAGATGCTGGTCCAGCAGTTATTTTTTCATTCATGATTGCAGCCATCGTTTGTGGATTTGCAGCATTATGTTACGCAGAGGTTGCTTCTACACTTCCTGTTTCAGGTAGTGTGTACACATACTCATATGCAACAATTGGTGAGTTTGTAGCTCATTTAATGGGATGGACATTACTATCCGTATATGTTGTAACGACTGCCGCAGTAGCTGGCGGATGGACTGGTTACTTCCATAACTTAGTGAGTGGATTAGGGCTTGAAATTCCAAAAGCACTGCTAACGATTCCGTCTCAAGGTGGTATGGTGAATTTACCAGCAGTTATCGTTACATTAGTTATAACTTGGTTATTATCAAGAGGTACGAAAGAAAGTAAACGCGTGAATAACATAATGGTATTAATTAAAATTGGTATCGTTGTTTTATTCATTGCAGTTGGTGTATTCTACGTGAAACCAGAAAACTGGATACCATTTGCACCGTACGGTTTAAGTGGAGTTTTCGCGGGGGGAGCAGCAGTATTCTTTGCTTTCTTAGGATTTGATGCATTAGCAACTTCTGCTGAAGAGGTAAAAAATCCGCAACGTGATCTACCGATTGGTATTATCGCTTCGTTAGTCATTTGTACAATCATTTATGTTGTAGTTTGTCTCGTTATGACGGGTATGGTTTCTTATAAAGAATTAGATGTACCAGAAGCTATGGCATATGTGTTAGAAGTTGTAGGACAAGATAAAGTAGCAGGTGTAATCGCAATTGGAGCTGTAATTGGTATTATGGCAGTAATTTTTGCTTACATTTATGCAACGACACGTGTATTCTTTGCGATGAGCCGTGACGGTTTATTGCCAGAATCTTTCGCGAAAATTAATAAAAAGACAGAAGCGCCAACATTTACAGTTTGGTTAACAGGAATTGGTAGTGCTTTAATTGCTGGATTTATCGATTTAAAAGAATTGTCGAATTTAGCGAATATTGGAGCGTTGTTAACATTTGCGATGGTTGGTGTGTCAGTTATTATTCTTCGTAAAACACATCCAAAATTACAACGTGGATTTATGGTACCACTTGTACCGATCTTGCCGATTATTTCGATTGCATGTTGTCTATTCTTAATGGTAAATCTACCATTAAAAACATGGATGTACTTCGGTGCTTGGTTAGCAATTGGAGTAGTTGTATACTTTGTTTATTCGAAAAAACATAGTCATTTAAAAGACGATGGAAGTTCGCAGGATAATTTAGAACAAGCTAATTAAAAGCTTAATTAAAAGGGATATAAGTATAGTAAGCCTTGTGCGTCTAGGGAGCGCGCAAGGCTTTTTCTTTTGTTGAAATAAAGGGAATGTATATTACTTTGTTGAATTTTTATGTCGGAATATGAAAAAGGGTGTGCGAATTGTGCATCCTTTTTTGTATGAGAATATAGAGGGTGCGGAAAATATGTATACGACTTATTAAAATGTGAACGGAATGTTCATAAAAAAATTCAGATTTCATTGACACATATGAGTAGGCGCTCATATAATAAGAGTATAAGATATATGAATGATTGTTCATATGTTCAATTAAAGAGGTGAGCTATAATGGCTGGAAATAAAGTAGAAACACCACAAGAGACATGTTCTCAAACGATAATTCATGAAGAAGTTGTAGAGCAAGTAAAACAAACAATTCCAACTGATGAAAGTTTAAGTAAAGTAGCAGAACTATTTAAAGTATTAGGTGACCGTACACGTACGAGAATATTACATGCGCTATTTGAAGCTGAAATGTGCGTTTGTGATTTAGCTTATTTATTAGGAATGACACAATCATCTATTTCGCATCAGCTTCGTGTGTTGAAGCAAGCGAAACTTGTGAAGAATCGTAAAGAAGGAAAGGTTGTTTATTATTCGTTAGCTGACCAGCACGTAATTCATATCTTCGAGCAAGCGTTTGAACACGTAAACGAAGAAGAATAAAAAGAACGCGAGGAGGGAGAACGATGGCTGAAGCGTTAGTGAAAAAGAAACTGATGTTAGAAGGTTTAGATTGTGCGAATTGTGCAATGAAAATTGAAAAAGGTGTTGGGAATATAGAAGGAGTAAATTCTTGCTCTGTAAACTTTGCAACAAAGACAATGATTTTAGAAACGGCACAAAATAAAGAAAACGAAGTTGTTACGGAAGCAAAACAACTCGTTACAAAATTAGAACCGCATATTAAAGTGCAAGAAGAACAAAAAAATAAAATTGCTAAAGAAGTATTTATATTAGAAGGTTTAGATTGCGCGAACTGTGCAATGAAAATTGAAAATAAAGTTCAGGAAATGCCAGCTGTCTCAGAAGCAACTGTTGATTTCGTATCGAAGAAACTACGAGTAGAAGTTGCGAATAAAAGAGAACTAGAAGCGACTGTAGCAAATATAACAAATGTCGTTCAAAAGTTAGAGCCAGACGTGAAAGTTGTTCGTGAAGAGAAGAACGGTCATGACCACGGGCATAGTCATGATCATGGTGAAGCAAATGTGAAAAAGATGGTAGGGAGATTAGTGGTCGGCGGAATTTTGACAGCAATTGCTGCATTAGCGGGCTTACCACAAATGGTAACAATTCCGTTATTCGTCCTTGCTTATTTATTAATAGGTGGAGATATCGTTTGGAGAGCGGTAAGAAACATAACTCGTGGCCAAGTATTTGATGAAAACTTCTTAATGGCAATTGCAACTGTAGGAGCTTTTGCAATTCAACAATACTCAGAAGCTGTAGCAGTAATGCTATTTTATCAAGTAGGAGAACTATTCCAAAGCATTGCGGTAAACCGCTCTCGAAAATCAATTACTTCATTAATGGATATTCGTCCTGATTATGCGAATGTAAAGGTTGGAAATGAAACGAAACAAGTATCACCAGAAGATGTACAAATTGGCGATTATATTATCGTTAAGCCAGGTGAGAAAGTGCCGTTAGACGGAAAAGTAATTGAAGGAACATCAATGGTAGATACTTCAGCATTAACAGGTGAATCTGTACCACGTGAAGTTGAAGTTGGAAATGATGTATTAAGTGGCTTTGTGAACCAAAACGGTGTGTTGACAATTGAAGTTACAAAAGAATTCGGTGAATCAACTGTATCGAAAATTTTAGATTTAGTTCAAAATGCAAGCAGTAAAAAAGCACCAACGGAAAACTTTATTACGAAGTTTGCACGTTACTACACTCCAGTTGTAGTTATTACAGCGGCAATCATGGCGTTTATTCCACCACTTATTTTAGAAGGAGCTACATTCTCTGAGTGGATTTATAGAGCTTTAGTGTTCTTAGTAATCTCTTGTCCATGTGCGTTAGTTGTATCCATTCCTCTTGGATTCTTTGGAGGTATTGGTGGTGCATCTAAAAGTGGTGTGTTAGTAAAAGGTAGTAACTATTTAGAAGCTTTAAATGATGTGAAATATATTGTTTTTGACAAAACAGGAACATTAACAAAAGGTGTTTTCAAAGTTACAAAAATGGAACCGAGCGAAGGTACTACAAGTGAAGAGTTATTAGAGTATGCGGCATTTGCTGAAGTATATTCTAACCATCCAATTGCCCAATCTATTCGAAAGGCATATGGAAAATCAATTGATGAAAAAATAATCGATGATTATAACGAAATTTCTGGTCACGGTACAGTCGTAAAAGTACAAGGAAAAGAAATTTTTGCAGGTAATGCAAAATTAATGAGAAAAGAAAATATTGAATTTAAGCAACCAGAAACAGTAGGTACATTAGTTCACGTTGCTGTAGATGGAAGATATGCAGGTTATATTGTTATCTCTGATGAGGTAAAAGAGGATTCGAAACAAGCGATTCAAAAGTTAAAAGAACTAGGTATTAAAAAGACAGTAATGTTAACTGGTGATGCAAAACCAGTTGGTGAAGCTGTTGGTAAAGAATTAGGCTTAGATGAAGTTCATGCGGAATTACTACCGCAACAAAAAGTAGAAGAGATTGAAAAAATTGATGCAGCGAAGCACGGAAAAGAAAAAATTGCCTTCGTTGGTGACGGTATTAACGATACACCAGTATTAGCCCGTGCAGACGTTGGTATTGCGATGGGTGGTTTAGGGTCAGATGCAGCAATTGAAGCGGCAGACATCGTTATTATGACTGATGAGCCTTCAAAAATTGCGACAGCTGTAAAAATTGCAAAACGCACAAGAAGTATAGTGTGGCAAAATATCATCTTTGCTCTAGGTGTAAAAGGGATCGTTTTATTACTTGGTGCCTTTGGTATTGCAACAATGTGGGAAGCTGTTTTCTCAGATGTTGGTGTGACACTACTTGCAGTGTTAAATGCAATGCGTGTATTACGAGTGAAAGATTTATAAAAAAGAGGACGCGAACCGCGTCCTCTTTTTTATTGGTGATTTTGTTGAAATTGACTCAATAAAATAATATCAAATATTATTTTACTTTAAAATAGTATAATATTAAAATTTACAAATAAGATACATTCGTCTTATTATTTTAATATATTTTTTACAAATATCCATATAGTATTGAAAAAACAGAGAAGGGGAAACTTCTCTGTTTACTTTTGTATGTTTTTTTCAACTTGTTCTCGAACTGTTTGAATGTAATTCATTTTATGATCCCAGCACTCTTGGCTTAAATCGACAGGGTATTCTTCAGGGTTTAAAGTTCGCATATATTCTTCCCAAAATAGAGAGAGGCTCTGTTCATTATATTTTTGAATATCTAATATACTTGGTAGTTCATATGTTCTTTCACCGTTAACGAAAATGTCTTTATGCAGTTCACGGGCTTCAAAGTTTGTTACGAATTTACTTATATATGTGTGAACTGGATGGAACATTTTTAAGCGCTCTTCTTTTCCTGGTTCTTCAGAATCTAACGCAATATAATCGCCTTCTGCATGATCGTTAACCCGATTGATAATACGATAAATTCGTTTCAGTCCTGGAGTGGTAATTTTTTCAGGGTTAGATGAAATTTTAATTGTATCATTTAATTTTCCGTCAGTATCTTCAATCGCAACGAGTTTGTAAACAGCCCCCAATGCAGGTTGCTCAAAGGACGTAATTAATTTCGTTCCAACGCCCCATACGTCAATTTTTGCTCCTTGAGATTTAAGGTGCATAATTGTGTATTCATCTAAATCGCTAGAAGCGATAATTTTTGTATTTGTAAACCCTGCTTCATCTAGTAGTTTTCGTGCCTTTTTCGATAAATAAGCCATATCACCACTATCAAGACGTATGCCATAGAAATCAATACGATCCCCAAATTCTTTTGCAACACGAATCGCATTTGGAACACCAGATTTCAATGTGTCATATGTATCAACGAGAAAGACGCACTTTTTATGAGTTTCAGCGTATTTTTTAAACGCGACGTATTCATCGCGATATGCTTGAACGAAAGAGTGAGCGTGTGTGCCAGCTACAGGAATCCCAAAGCGTTTCCCAGCACGAACGTTGCTTGTAGAGGAGAAACCACCAATAAAGGCAGCACGCGTCCCCCAAAGGGCAGCATCGAACTCATGGGCACGTCTTGTGCCGAACTCTAAAAGCTCATCATTACTTGCAGCATGTTTCATACGTGCTGCTTTTGTGGCAATTAATGTTTGGTAATTCACAATATTTAAGAGGGCAGTCTCAATAATTTGTGCTTCACCAAGTGGTGCGTCAACACGTAATAAAGGCTCGTTATTAAATACAACTTCACCTTCTTGCATACTGCGAATCGTCCCAGTGAATTTCATATTTTGTAAATAATGAAGGAATTCTTCTTCGAATTGTAATTCTGCTAAGTAAGCGATATCGCTTTCAGTAAAACTGAAATTTTCTATGTACTCTACAATTTTCTCAAGGCCAGCAAAAACAGCGTAGCCGTTCTCAAATGGAAGCTTTCGAAAATATAAATCAAAAACAGAACGGCGATTATGAATACCATCTTTCCAATATGTATAAGCCATGTTGATTTGATATAGGTCTGTATGTAAGGCATAACTATCGTCTTTATAATGAGTCATCGCGAGAACACCTCCATAATTTGGTTATAGTATACCAATTTTTCACCATTCGTAGCAAAGAAGAGATATTGATGTGAAGTCAAGAGAGAAAAAAATGAAATTATGCATATTTTTTAGAAAATTTATATTTATCAATTTATATTTCTCCAAATTTTATGTATTATTAGAGTAATGGGGGTAATGAGAATGGAGGAGGACAATGCAACAAACATTAGAAAAAATAGGCAAACAAGTCTTTTATAAACGGCTCCAGCAAAAAATGACACAAGAAGAATTATGTCAGGGCATTTGTTCTGTCTCATACTTAAGTAAGATCGAAAATGGAAAGATCGAAGCATCAGAAGAAATTCTACAATTGCTCTGCACAAGACTAGAAATTGCTGTGACGGATTTGAGAGATGTAGAAGAAGATGTGAAGGGGAAGCTAGATGAATGGTTAAATGCACTAGTTCATTTAGACAAGCAACAAGTAGAACGTATATATGAAGAGTTGCAAGGTGAAATGAAGCATGTGTTGGATTTTGAAATTATAAATTATTATAAACTGCTGTATACACGTTATTTAATTATGAAAAGGGATATTTCTGCACTCGAAGAAGAATTAGATAAGTTGAAGAAGGTATATAAAAAATATTCTCCATTTCAGAAGTTGTTATATATGTATAGTAGAGGATTATTGTGCTGTTTACAGTATAGATGGAAGGATGGGCTAGATTACTTATTAAAAACAGAAGTAATGGCCAAAGAACAAGGGTATCATGAAACAGGCTTGTATTATAATATAGCGCTTGCATATACTCATTTAGATATTCATCATCTTGCAATTCATTTTGTAAATATGGCATTAGAAGGATTTCGTAGTGAATATAAGTTTAGAAATATAATTAATTGCCAAATCCTTATTGCGGTAAGTTATACAGAAAAAGGTCAGTATGAAGAAGCTTTAAAAATGTATGAGAGTATATTGAGAGAGGCCACATCTTTTGCTGATAAGGATGTACTATTAGCTATTACTTTAAGTAATATGGGAAGTATCTATTATAAAAAAGGTAAATATCAGCAAGCGAAAAAATATTATTTAGATAGTCTACAACTTCAAAAACAAATAGATTTAAACTATTTAGATACAATATACGAAATGGCATTAGTATGCATTAAATTAGAAGAATTGGAAGAGGCAAGGACATTAATTGATAAGGGAATTGATGCAGCAAAACAGGAAGAGAGATTTAATGCAAAATTATATTTGCTTTTAATGCTTAGATATAAATATTTTGAAGAAGCAAAAGATTATAAAGCATTTTTGGAAAATGAGGCTATCCCGTTGTATAAATCTGCAGGAAATAAAATAGAATTAAAGAAAGTATACGTTGAACTAGCAGAACATTTTTCCAGTTTATCGAGATTTGAAGAAAGTAATCGATATTATAGGTTAGTTATTGATTTAATGAATGATAATAAGGAGGAATAAACATGAAAAAGATGGTATTTGGAGTATTGGCGTTTATATTGACTCTTACAGTTGCTGGAGGAATACATCAATATAGCAGTAAACCTGATATTGTTGGTCAACAAGCTAAAACTGTTGAACAAGTTAATTTATAATCTCCACCCTTTCCAATCGGAAAGGGTTTTTTCAATATTTGTTCCTCAAAATTCTACAAAACTTGAGAAAATAATTATTTGAATTTTTAGTATATTAATAGTGGAAACATAATGCTAATATAAAACTACTCTTTTTCAAAAAAAATTTTTATTAGGGGGAAGGTTCATGAAAAAGAAAAGTTTAGCGTTAGTGTTAGCGACAGGAATGGCAGTTACAACATTTGGAGGGACAGGCTCTGCATTTGCGGATTCTAAAAATGTACTCTCTACGAAGAAGTACAATGAGACAGTACAGTCACCTGAGTTTATTTCTGGTGATCTAACTGGAGCGACTGGTAAGAAAGCGGAATCTGTTGTGTTTGATTACTTAAATGCAGCAAAAGGTGATTACAAGCTAGGGGAAAAGAGTGCGCAAGATTCTTTCAAAGTGAAACAAGTGAAGAAAGATGCTGTAACTGATTCAACAGTAGTACGTATGCAACAAGTTTACGAAGGAGTGCCTGTATGGGGTTCTACTCAAGTGGCTCACGTAAGTAAAGACGGTTCTTTAAAAGTATTGTCTGGAACAGTTGCACCTGATTTAGACAAGAAGGAAAAGTTGAAAAATAAAAATAAGATTGAAGGCGCAAAAGCAATTGAAATCGCGCAACAAGATTTAGGGGTAACACCGAAATATGAGGTAGAACCAAAAGCGGACTTATATGTATATCAAAATGGTGAAGAAACAACATATGCATACGTTGTAAATCTAAACTTCTTAGATCCAAGTCCAGGAAACTACTACTATTTCATTGAAGCAGACAGCGGTAAAGTATTAAATAAATATAATAAATTGGATCATGTAACAAATGAAGATAAATCACCAGTTAAGCAAGAGGCTCCTAAACAGGATGCGAAAGCAGTAGTAAAACCTGTAACAGGAACAAATAAAGTAGGAACTGGTAAAGGTGTATTAGGAGATACGAAATCACTTAATACAACGTTATCTGGTTCATCTTACTACTTACAAGATAATACGCGCGGGGCAACAATTTTCACATATGATGCGAAAAATCGTACTACATTGCCAGGAACTTTATGGGTAGATGCAGATAATGTTTTCAATGCAGCGTATGATGCAGCAGCAGTAGATGCTCATTACTATGCAGGTAAAACATATGACTATTATAAAGCTACATTTAACAGAAACTCTATTAATGATGCAGGAGCTCCGTTAAAATCGACAGTTCATTACGGAAGTAAGTATAATAATGCATTCTGGAATGGCTCACAAATGGTATACGGAGATGGTGATGGTGTAACATTCACTTCATTATCTGGTGGAATTGATGTAATTGGTCACGAATTAACGCATGCTGTTACTGAAAATAGCTCGGACTTAATTTATCAAAATGAATCAGGAGCGCTAAATGAAGCAATTTCTGATATTTTTGGTACTTTAGTAGAATTCTATGATAACCGTAACCCGGATTGGGAGATTGGTGAAGATATTTATACGCCTGGTAAAGCAGGAGATGCGCTTCGCTCTATGAGTGATCCAGCGAAATACGGTGATCCAGACCATTATTCTAAGCGTTACACTGGTACTAGTGATAACGGTGGGGTTCATACAAACAGTGGTATCATTAACAAACAAGCTTATTTATTAGCAAATGGTGGTACGCATTCGGGTGTAACTGTAACGGGCATTGGTAAAGATAAGTTAGGTGCAATTTATTACCGTGCAAACACACAATATTTCACGCAATCTACTACATTTAGCCAAGCTCGTGCTGGTGCAGTACAAGCTGCAGCTGATTTATATGGTGCGACTTCTGCGGAAGTAGCAGCAGTTAAGCAATCATTTAGTGCTGTTGGTATTAACTAAGGATTTAAAGGATAGCTATTAATAAAATACCTCAAAAATAAAGAAGGAGCCTATGCTCCTTCTTTATTTTTTTCTCCATTTTTTCCACAAATAATATAATCCGATACAACCTGCAATTGTCACAATCCACTTTGCTTCATTTGTTCCGTTCATGACATGATAGGCAGAATATACTTCGATTAACAATGCCGGTATTTTCCCTATTGTGCTGGCAATACTGAAGGAGAGTAATGACATCTTACCTAGAGCCGCAAATAAAGTCACGATACTTGATGGGATGAAAGGTATCAAGCGAAACGATAGAACGAGTAGAAAGGCCTCTCTACCTTCTACATAAAGAAGACGCTCTACCTTTGGGTATTTATTTACTTTATCGTGAGTGAACTTTTGAAGGCCCATGCGGTAAATATAAAACGAGATAATAGCCCCTAATGCTTCGCCTACGATCGAAATAACAGTACCATTTGTTACGCCAAAGAGCTGTATATTAATGGCGGTTAAAAAAATACTAGGGATAAAACCTAAAAGACTAATGATGATGTTAATTAAGATACTAAGTGGAATTGCGATTGAATAGTATTCTGTTAAGAAATTTTGAATCGTTTCAGCCATTGTTTAAAATCCTTTATCTTTTTTTGCATTACACCACATTTCGTTTGTATAGGCAAGGGTAAATTTACATAATGTAGAAAAACGTTGATAAGAAGGTGTATTTATACCTTATATGGGTATTAGGTATATGAAAATAGGGGTATTTTAAAATATTTTTAAAAATACTATAAAAACCTTTGTATAAAAGAGTTTTATAGTTATGTTATCTGTGATTTCATCTGGGAAATAATCGAAAAATATAGGGGGTATATATTATAAAAGGCAAAAATAGAGGGTTGATGAAATTGCTGGGGTAAATATGGAAAAATAGATGAAAAAAATGAAAACTGATAGATTTTTTTGTTGTGAAATTGACTTTTAGTGAAGTTGCGATAATAATCATGGAAGAGGTGATATGATGAAACGAATAAGTAGTCTTTTCTTCAGTAGTTTATTGGCATTAATGCTGATCTTAAGCGGATGTGCAGGAAAAGAACAAAAAACAGAGAAACAGACAGGGAATCAAGCTACATCGGTAGAAAAAATTAGTGATAATATTTTAGATGAAATGGAAGGACCACCTAAAAATGGTCATACGATTGAAAGACATGTAGGCAAGTCAGAAGAGGATTTGAAGAATCGCTTGAAGACAGATAAAGTGTCAGCCGCAAGTACATACTATGATAAAGAAACAGCGACGAAAGCTGTAAAAGATAGCTTGAAGCAACATGACAAGGAAATTCAAGATTGGTTAAAAAATTCTAAAGAGGCTCGTCTCGTATTAAATACAACTCATTCATTTCCTGTTGGAAAAACGGTAATAAAGAAAAATATGAGTGTAAAAGACAAGTTAGTAAAAACTGTTACTGTTTTAGCAAGAGATAAGTCAGGAGAATTAGGGTTTAAGATTATTACTTCTTATCCATCTGATAAATAAGAAGGGGGAGTACATTATGTATACGACATTACAATACTTTCTTAAATCGTACTGTACGTTAAGTATTCATGAGGATGAAATAGTAAGCGTGATGGAAGAGTTTATTGAACAAGAAGACGAAGAAATTGTTTTGAAATTACGTGATGAATTAATAAATATGAAGAAAAAGAACGCGTGGGAAGAGGCGTGTGTATTAGCTGCGAAGCAAGGAAATCGTATGTGGTCTTTAGAAGAAACGAAAGACCATCTTGAAACTTTTTTACTATTACTGCAAAAGAAAAAGGCGTGATTAAATCACGCCTTTTTCTTTATGCTATTCGGTTGATATTATCTATTCTTTTGGAGCGCTTTTATATACGCTTTTTGAAATTTGTCCATTTGATATTACTTCCCCGTTTTGTGTTACTTTTTTATACGTAACCGCGGTGATTTTATCACTAGTTCTACTAATTACTTGAGAAGAAACTTCAACATTTTTACCAGTATTTGTACCGAAAATGCGTGTAGTAATACTACCTCCATTTGAAAATGCTTGAATATAAATATGATTGCCTGTATTATTTTTAAATTTTAAATCTGGACCATAATCTGCTACTGCTGCATCTTGCCCAAGTGGTAAATAATTTACTGGCATAGAATGATTGCTTCGAGAAACAATGCCTAAATCTGCCCTTAAAGCTGCACTGTATAATGTACTACTGACTTGGCAAACTCCTCCGCCTGCACTTTGTATTACTTTACCTTGTGAATATACTGCTGCAGATTTATAACCATGTGCAGCATCAGTTACGCCAACGCGACCGTTAAAACTAAATGTTTCATCAGGTGCGACAATAACCCCACTTAAAGTATTAGCTGACTTATTTACGTTAAATGATTGATTTCCGTTACGGCCAGCCATTGGAGTAGAATATTCAGCAATGACTTCTTTAATACCCATTTTCTGTATGTCTTCTGTAGAACGTTCTGGTTTTATGAATGTAACTGGTAATGTAACATCTGATTTACCAGTAGTAATAGCTTCATTTGTTAAACCGCTTAGTTTCCCTTTATCAATTTTTTCTCCGTTTTGGCTTTGACTAATATTTACTGTTGAGCCTTCAATACTTAATTCTGCGTTAACAGGATTTTTTAATGTTTCATTATATTTATCTTTTATAAAGGTTTCATAAGCTGTTGCATTTAATTGTGGTGTTAATTTATAGTCACGTTTTAATTCACCGTTTTCAGCTTGCTTACGCATTTTGTAACGATTCATTACGTTTCCTTCTTGTTCTTTGAAGATTTTGTCAATAATATCTTTCTCTTTATAATTTATCCCTAAATCTTTCCATCTGTAAGTTTGTTTATCGTTTTGGAATATGTAGGTAAGGGATTTTTGATCTAACTCAGTTACCTTTTGATTAATAATTGCTTGAATATCCTTCTTATTTTTTCCGTCGAGAGAAATACCTTCAAATGTAGTATTTGGTAATGCAGTAGTATCTAATTGATTATTTAATTTGGATACATATTGATATCCCCCAACACCGCCTACACAAAGTAATATGCCCCCAGCAATTGCAGAACCAATCAGTATTTTACTTAGCTTCATTTATTTCCCCCCAGAAATTTATGTATAAATATATGTATTACATTTTTTGTATAAAAATGATGAAAATAACATTATGTACGTACTAGTATACTATTATTTTCACTGTGTGTGTAATGTTTTCATAAAAAATGTTACACCGCTGTAATAATTGTCACTTCTTGTCACAATGTGTATGAAAAATATGTTGAAAAATATAATAAAAAGGCTGTCTAGAAAGATCTAGCAGCCTTTTTATTATAATTTTTTATGTTCATTTTTATTCGTAACACCGAGATGTTTTTGAAGGGTAGTTGAAATAGTATCGACGCTTTTTTCATTTGGAACGTAATAATAAATACCACCTATATATTTATCTGTACCCTCTACTTGCATTTTTTCCATTTTTAAATTTGAATCCATTGAATTTTTTGTAATTGTCATCATATCATCAAAAGTTAAATTAGTTTTTAAATCTTTATCGACAGCGTCTAGTAGGCCACCGATTTTATTAATGGAATTAAGAGATAGTGCCTTTTCAGCAATGGCCTCTAATACAAGCTGTTGACGTTGACCACGCATATAATCACTATCGATATGACGAGTTCTAGCTAGTGCCAGTGCCTCTTCTCCATTTAAATGTTGACGTCCTTTTTTTAGATGAATGGCATCTGCTTCATCTTTACTATTTTGCTCTGTGAACTCAACTGGAACGTCTACAGTAATACCACCAAGAGAATCAACAATTTTAATAAAGGATTTAAAATTGAATTTTACATAGTAGTCAACTGGAACATCTAAAAAGTTCTCTACCGTATCAATTGTGCTGTCTACACCACCGAATACGTGCGCATGTGTGATTTTATCGTATTTATCACGTGATTTAATGTAGACGCGTGAGTCACGTGGAATGCTTACAAGTTTAACGGATTTATCGTTTTTATTAATTGTTGCAAGTAATAACGCATCTGTTCGAGTTGCTTTTCCATAACCTTTTTCCCTAATATCACTTTCATCAACACCCATAATTAGTACGGAAATATTGTCGGTCATAGGTTTAACAGCTTTTTCACGTTTACTGGACTTATCTCCTCGACCTAGTTCAGCATAAGCGTTATTTAAGACGGACTTTGCTTTACTGTATATATGGAAGGAGTAGCCTCCTGCTCCAAGTGCTACAATTAGTAATGGAATAAGAAGGAACCAAAGTAGGCGTTTTTTCTTTGAGCGTCCTTTTTTGGCTCGCGTATTGTTGTTCGTGTCGGATTTCATCATTTTTTCTCCTTTAAAACTATCAAAGTGTATACATTTAGAAGTGTATTCAAACACATAAAAAATATTTTACGCTAAATAAAAGCGATTGTACATGTATAAAAAATAGATGTCTTGATTATTTATAAGAAACCTATTCGTTATTGTATACAAAAGATAGGGATAAGAAAATGATAAAATTTTACCTAATTACAACATAATGCTTACGATAATTGCAGATAAAATACTAACGAGAGTAGCTCCATATAGTAATTTAAGGCCAAACCTCGCAACAACGTTTCCTTGTTCTTCGTTTAGTCCTTTTACCGCACCTGAAATAATACCAATGGAAGAAAAATTGGCAAAAGATACAAGGAAAACAGAAATAATACCAACTGTACGGGGAGAAAGGCTATTAGAAATTTTACTAAGGTCCATCATTGCGACAAATTCATTCGTTACAAGCTTCGTTGCCATAATGCTGCCAGCCGCGACAATTTCAGAACTGGGTACACCGATAAGGAATGCGATAGGTGCAAATACATAGCCGATTAATTGTTGGAACGTAATACCGAATATAATGAGGAACAGGTCATTAATACAACTAATTAATGCGACGAATCCGATGAGCATAGCGCCGACAACAATGGCTACACGAAAACCATCAAGAATGTATTCTCCAAGCATTTCAAAAAAGCTTTGTTTTTCACCTTTGATTTCTAAAATATCTTCGTCATCTTTAACGTCGTAAGGGTTAATGATGAGTATGATAATAAAACCGCTAAATAAATTGAGAACGAGTGCAGTTACTACATATTTAGGTTCAATCATTGTCATATAGGCACCTACGATAGACATAGATACGGTTGACATAGCAGAGGCACAAAGTGTATAAAGACGGTGTTTTGGAATTTGAGCTAATTGTTTTTTCACTGTAATAAAAACTTCTGATTGGCCGACAATGGCAGAGGCGATAGCGTTGTAAGATTCTAATTTACCAAGACCATTTATTTTACTAAGAAAGTACCCGATCCAACGAATAAAAAATGGTAATATTTTGAAATGTTGTAATATACCAATTAAAACAGAAATAAAGACGATTGGTAATAATACAGTAAGGAAAAATGGCATTTCACCTTTATTTGCAAGACCACCAAATACGAAATTTATTCCATCAGCAGCATACTCGAGTAGCTTGGTAAACAAACTGGAAATGATTCTAATAAGTATGAGGCCGATTTCTGTATTTAATAGTAAATAGGTTAAAATTAACTGTATAATAAGCATGATAAAAATTGGTTTAAATTTAATATGCTTCTTATTATTGCTAGCAATATAAGCGAGCAAGAAAACAACAATTAGTCCGACGAAAAAAGTAATGAATTTCATGGTAAGCCCCCTAAAAGAGATATTCTGCTATATATGTTTTTCATTTCAAGGGAGAATATGCATCTTTGGTAAAGAAAGGAATAGAGAGAGCATGAATATATGTAGAGTGCATCACGTTGCAATTATTTGTTCGAATTATGAGACGTCAAAGGATTTTTATACTAGGATATTAGGGTTTAAAGAGATAAATGAAGTATATAGAAAGGAACGAGATTCTTATAAATTAGATTTATGTGTAGGAGAAGAGTATCAAATCGAATTATTTTCATTTCCAAATCCGCCTGAGCGTAAAAGTTTTCCAGAAGCAGCCGGTCTTAGACATTTAGCATTTGCTGTTACAAATATAGAAGAAGCTGTGAAGCATTTAAACCAATGTGGTGTTGAGACGGAACCGATCCGTATTGATGAAATAACGGGGAAGAAATTCGTCTTTTTCCAAGATCCTGATGGTTTACCTTTAGAATTGTATGAGGTTTGAAAATTGGTGGATTTTATATAGAGTTGCTTTCCAATAATTGAAGAAACTAAAGTGAAACTTCTTTTTAAAAGGAGGTGTAACTTTAGCTAAGAAAGCTAAAGAGCATATGTGGATATTTTAAAATTATTGATGGTAGTCATTCTTATTGGGTTAACAGCATTTTTTGTGGCTGTTGAATTTGCAATTATTAAGGTACGTAGCAGTCGTATTGATCAACTCGTTAGCGAAAAAAGACGAGGTGCACTGGCAGCTAAAAAGGTAACTTCAAATTTAGATGAATATTTATCGGCCTGTCAGCTAGGTATTACAATTACTGCTTTAGGGCTTGGGTGGTTAGGGGAACCAACCATTAAACATTTACTCGAGCCGTTGTTTTTAAAATTAAAATTCTCACCTGCAATTTCCAGTACAGTTTCATTTATTATTGCCTTTGCAGTAATTACATTTTTACATGTTGTCATTGGGGAACTTGCTCCAAAGACATTTGCTATACAAAAAGCAGAACAAGTTAGCTTATTGTTATCGAAACCACTTATTTATTTTTACCGAGTTATGTATCCGTTTATTTGGGCTTTGAATGGTTCAGCGAGGGTTGTAACTGGTTTATTCGGATTACATCCAGCTTCTGAACATGAAGTAGCTCATTCAGAAGAAGAATTAAGGTTAATCTTATCTGAGAGCTATGAGAGCGGAGAGATTAACCAAAGGGAATTTAAATATGTAAATAATATTTTTGAATTTGATAATAGAGTAGCAAAAGAAATTATGGTACCTCGTACGGAAGTTGTAGGCTTATATGAGGACGAACCATTTGAAACACATATTAAAGTAATCGCGCAAGAAAAGTACACGAGATATCCTGTATTTGGTGAAGATAAAGATGAAATTATTGGGATGGTTAATGTAAAAGATTTATTTATTCGTTATATGGATGGTAATCGGGATGAGGAGTGCTCAATTATGCCATATACAAGGCCAGTTATTGAAGTGCTAGAAAATATTCCAATTCATGATTTACTATTACAAATGCAAAGAAAACACATTCCATTAGCTGTATTGTATGATGAATATGGTGGTACAGCTGGGATTGTTACACTAGAAGATATTTTAGAAGAAATTGTTGGAGAAATTCGAGATGAATACGATGAAGATGAGAATCCCCCTATAGAGCATATAAGTGAAGGTTATAAAATCGTAGAAGGAAAAGTGCTTATTAGTGAAGTAAATGATTTGCTTGGCATACATTTAATTGCTGATGATGTAGATACAATTGGTGGCTGGATTATGGTACAAAAACAAATCGTTGCTGAAGGAGATATTATTGAGAAACACGGTTTTTATTTTAAAGTCCTTGAAAAGGATATGCATCAAATTAAACGAGTGGAAATAAGGAAAGTAGAAGAATGATTTTCTATAAACTTTAATAAAAAGGATATACAGAAAAATAAATGTTTGCGCTTTCAAAAAAGGTGCTATATAGTGAAGGTGGATACTGAAAAATTCTTCTGAATGATACTCGTGTTTTTAGAGGGCGGATTTTTTGGATAAGGATTTAGAATGAAAAAGTATAGGTGATAAAAATGATAGCAACGAAGGATATACGTATAGAAAAAGATTTTTTAGGTGAAAAAGAAGTACCAAGTGCAGCTTATTATGGTGTACAAACATTACGTGCCGTAGAAAACTTCCCAATTACAGGATATCGCATTCATCCATCACTCATTACAGCAATGGCAATTGTGAAAAAAGCGGCGGCGCTTGCGAATATAGATACTGGTTACTTAGCTAAAGACATTGGACATGAAATTGCAGAAGCAGCGCAAGAAATTGTTGATGGAAAGTTTCATGATCAATTTATCGTGGATCCTATTCAAGGCGGAGCCGGAACTTCTATTAATATGAATACAAATGAAGTAATTGCGAATAGAGCGTTAGAACGTATGGGATATGAAAAAGGGGCGTATGCGAAAATTAGCCCAAACACTCATGTGAACATGGCCCAATCAACGAACGATGCGTTTCCAACAGGGATTCATATTGCAACTCTTATGATGTTAGAAAAGCTTCTTATTACAATGGAAGAACTTCATTCTGCTTTTCGTAAAAAAGCAAAAGAGTTTGATCACGTTATTAAAATGGGACGCACACATTTACAAGATGCAGTTCCAATTCGCCTTGGACAAGAATTTGAAGCGTATAGCCGAGTGCTTGCGCGTGATATAAAAAGAATTAAACAGTCTCGTCAGCATTTATATGAAGTGAATATGGGGGCGACAGCTGTTGGTACAGGATTGAATGCAAATCCTATGTATATTGAACAAGTGGTAAAACATTTAAGAACGTTTAGTGGATTCCCACTTGTTGGTGCAGAGCATTTAGTTGATGCAACGCAAAATACAGATGCATACACAGAAGTATCTGCAGCACTTAAAGTATGTATGATGAACATGTCTAAAATTGCAAACGATCTTCGTATTATGGCGTCTGGACCACGTGTTGGGTTAGCTGAAATTCAATTGCCAGCACGTCAGCCAGGTTCATCGATTATGCCAGGTAAAGTAAATCCAGTTATGGCAGAAGTGATTAACCAAGTCGCATTCCAAGTAATCGGAAACGATCATACAATTTGCTTAGCATCAGAAGCAGGACAATTAGAGTTAAACGTAATGGAGCCTGTGCTTGTATTTAATTTAATTCAATCTATTAGTATTATGAATAATGGATTCCGTGTATTCCGTGAATATTGTATTGAAGGAATTACGGCAAATGAAGAATTGCTGAAGCAATATGTTGAGAAAAGTGTTGGAATTATTACAGCAGTTAATCCTCATATTGGTTATGAAGTAGCATCTCGTATTGCACGTGAAGCAATTGAAACAGGGAAATCTGTTAGGGAGTTATGTTTAGAACATGGTGTACTGACAGAAGAGGAATTGGATATTATTTTAGATCCATTCGAAATGACTCACCCTGAAATTGCTGGAGCTTCTTTATTAAAAAATAAAAAAATGTAATGTGAAAAACACCGATCCACTTGGATCGGTGTTTTATTTTTAAAAGATATTAAATACAGCGTTTAATTGAAGTAAGCTAATAACAGCTAAGAAGATTAAACTGTATTTCATTGCTGTTTTAAATAGAGCAGATTCTTTACCAACTAGTCCAACTGCGGCACAAGCAACTGCTACAGATTGTGGTGAAACCATTTTTGCCATTGTACCACCTACTACGTTTAAGGCAACGAGTGTAGAAGGAACGATGTTTAACTGGTCTGCTGTTACTGCTTGAAGTGGTGCGAATAAAGAACCACTTGAAACTACTGAACCTGTAATGAATACGCCAATCCATCCTAAGATTGGAGAAAGAACTGGGAATGCATTACCAGTAGAAGAGAATGCAAGTCCAAGTGTAGATGACATACCAGAGTAGTTTTCTACGTAAGCTAAAGCGATAACGCTACAAATTGTATATACTGGAGCTTTTAATTCTTTCATTGTTTCAATCATTAATTCTTTAACCATTTTACCTTTTACGCGGTAAACGATAAGTGAAACGATAATTGCTAGTACAATCGCAGTAGTTGTAGAAGAGAATACATCAAATTTGAAAACAGCTGCGAAAGGTGTATCAGCTTTTGTAATTGGTGTAGTTTTCATAACAGCATTATGAAGACCAGGGAACTGAATGTTAAATACTAAGTTTGCTAACGCACCATCTGGAGCAAATAAAGCTTTAATCGGTTTTAAGTTAAAGATTGTTACAAATGCAGTTAAGAATACGAATGGAGACCAAGCGTATAAAATTTGATTGAATGTATGTGATACTTTAGTTTCTTGTTTTTCTTCTTTAGTAGAAGATTTTGGTTGCCAAACACGTAAGAATAATGCAAGAGCAATCATACTTACAACTGCTGCGAAAATATTAGTAAGTTCTGCACCTAAGAAGTAAGTCACAGCGAATTGAGTAATAGCGAAAGAAACACCACTTACAAGAATACCTTGCCAAGTTTCTTTAATACCTTTAATTCCATCGACCATTGAAACAAGTAAGAAAGGTAAAATAATACTAATGAAAGGTAAAATAAGAACAGTTTGACGACCAATAGTTAATGCGTCAAGTTGAGTTAATTGTGCTGGCACTGTAACTGGAATACCCATAGCACCCATAGCACCACCAGCAATATTAGCTACTAAACAAATACCTGCTGCTTTTAATGGATTAAAGCCCATACCTACAAGTAGTGCGGCTGTAATAGCAACTGGAACCCCTAGACCAGCTGCACCTTCTAAGAAAGCACCGAAAGAATAAGCGATTAATAATACTTGTAAACGTTGATCATTTGTAATGCTTGAAATACTATCGCGAATAATATTGAATTGCTCTGTTTTAACAGTTAATTTGTAAAGGAAAATTGCGGCGATAACGATAGTACAAATTGGATAAAATCCAGATAAAACACCGAATCCAGCAGATGCTACAGCTACTGTTGCTGGCATTTTATAAACAAATATTGCAAGGATAATAGCGACAATCACACTATAAAGACCAGCCATGTAACTTTTCATTTTGAATCCCATTAAACAAATGATGAAACAAAAGATTGGAAGTGCTGCGATTAGTGCAGATAACCAAATATTGTTTAATGGGTCATAAATTTGTGTCCAAGTACTCATAATAATGACAACTCCTATCTATTATATGTGAAGAAATTCACATTATTTGTGAAACTATTCACAATCAACTTACATGCTTAGTATATTCTCCTTCAACACTATTGTCAACGTAAAAAAGTATAATTATTCCATAATAGTGTTAAAAGAAAAGCTTTGTTCATAAAGTAGACAAAAAACACACTCAAATGAATTTAAGTGTGCTGTATAAACTATTTGCATATTATTTTACTTATTCAGATGGCGTGTTTCCTATAAGTGTATATTAGATGCCGTCTTTTATATCGAGTATAAAGTTTAATATATGCACCTATCTGTCCTATTTGATCTAGTGTGAGGGAGGATCGGTGAGTGGATTTAAATAGAAAGTTTTGCACAACAGTCCAACCGCTTGCAATACGAATAAAAAATTAGAAACAAATTTTTAATATCACATCATCTCTTTTTACTGAAAATTCCTTTTAGCGTAACAAAGAGGTTAATTATAGTTCAACTACATTACGATAGGTTATCAATTATAGACGGTATTTTACAATACCGTTACTGTGCGTTTCAATGAGGTGAAAATATAACAAAAAGCTTGATAAAACAACGTTTGCAAGCAAAGTATTCGTAGGCCATTATTTTGCTTTTTCGTTATATCATATAGTATAATATTCAAAATCAGCAAGGATTTTTTCCTGAATTTTTGCTGATAAAGATGGAAAAATTTTTCGGCTTTATAGGTTGATAAAGTTATGTCGTAACAGGAAATATAAGAACAGATATATAAATAAATAAAAAGAACATAAAAACGCAAATAAAAACGAAAATGAGGGGAACTTTATGAGCCAAAATCAATTCGAATGTCGTATTTCAGAAGAAGATGTACAAATGTTAAGAGCGTTAGCTCACCCACTTCGTCTACGTCTAGTAATGGAACTTATGCAAAGAGGAACATGTAATGTAACACAACTACAGGAAGTATTAGAAATTCCGCAATCAACGGTTTCACAACATTTAACGAAGTTAAAGCAAAATAAAGTAGTGCGCTTTGAAAGACGAGGATTAGAAGTGTATTATCAAATCCATAATGATAAAGTAAGTGCGGTAGTAAAAACATTATTTTCTTAAAATTTGAATATTATGGAAAAAGACGTATGGAATATACGTCTTTTTTTATTTGTCAGAAAGGTAGCGAGAGAGTAAATATTAGCATGTGAGGAAGAAATGACTATCAATCAACATGCTGCCTTACGGAATATATTCTAAAAGGAAAAGAAAAAATAGAAAGGAGTGTAGTAAGCAAAAGGAGGGACAGTAGTATGGATGTGAAACGTGTGAAACAAATTTTATCTTCTTCAAGTAGAATTGACGTTACATATGAGGGCGTACCAGTATGGATTGAGAGCTGTGATGAGCAGAAGGGGAGTGCTCAAGTGTATGATGTATCTAATCCTGGTGAGAGCGTTCATGTGGACGTGACAGCTTTAGAGGAGAAATAATAAAAAAGACGCTTCTCAATTGAGAAGCGTCTTTTTGTTATTCCATCATATGTGCAATTTTCTTAGAGAACATAAGAAGTACTAATCCCAGTACAATTACGATAATACCGATACTTGCGAATACTTCTAAATATCCTAAAGATTGAGTGAAAGCAGCTAATTGTCCTGCTAATAAGTTTGCGCAGCCAGTACCAGCTAACCATACACCCATTAATAATGATGCTAATTTAACAGGAGCGATTGCACTTACCATAGATAATCCGATAGGTGATAAGAATAACTCACCGATTGTATGGAACATGTAAGTGAATACAATGAATAGTAAGTTTGCCTTTATTGTAATATTACTTTCATCGCTACCAGTTTTTAATACAGCTAAAGTTAGAACTAGATATCCAATTCCTAGTAAAATCATACCTAATGCCATTTTTGTTGGGATTTTTAAATCACCATTTTTTGTTTTCGAAAGTTTAATCCATAATGCAGAAACTGGTAATGCTAATAAGATAATGAATAGTGGGTTTACAGATTGGAACCAAGGTGTTGGAATTGTAAATCCACCGATTGTACGATCTACGAACTTATCTGTGTAAAGTGTTAAAGAACTACCAGCTTGTTCAAATCCTGCCCAGAAGAATACTACGAAACAAGTTAAAATTAAAATTGCAGCAGTACGTTTTTTCTCTTGTGTTGTTAAAGGTTTTTTCTCAATTACTTTTGCATTTTTTTCTTTAGATTTTTTCCCTACAACAGTTGTTCCGATAGATCCTAAGTAACGAGGTGCTAATAAGTTAAAGGCAATCTGACCAATGATCATACCGATACAAGCTGTTAAGAATCCATATTTATAATCTGCGAAATAACCGCAAATGAATGGAGCAACAAAAGCCCCTAAGTTAATTCCCATGTAGAAGATAGTGAAGGCACTATCACGACGAGAATCGTTTTCGCTATATAATTGACCTAATAAAGTCGAAATATTTGGTTTGAAGAATCCATTACCAATAACTAATAATCCTAATCCTAAAAATAGTCCGGTTTTTGTGTTCATTGAAAATAGTACAAAGTTACCAAGTGCCATGATGATACCACCAATAGTAATGGCATGTCGCTTCGTAATGAAATGGTCAGTTAACCAACCACCGATAATCGGTGTGAAGTATACTAACATTGTGAAAATACCGTAAATTTGAACTGCAACTGCTTTATCAAATCCTAAACCGCCGCTTACTAAGCTCGTTGTTAAATAAAGAACTAATAAGCCACGCATTCCGTAATAACTAAATCTTTCCCATGCTTCTGTAAAGAACAACAAGTATAACCCTGGTGGATGTTTTTTTGGTGATTGTTGCTCTCCAGCTTTGTCTAATTTTAAAGCTGCATCCATTTTTGTTTCCCCCTAATCCTGTATAACGGATATTTATGTAATCATTTTAATTTACAAAATATTTAGAAGTCAATAGAATTATATGGAAATAGAAAGAAAATTTCTAAAAAAGTTCTATTTTTCTTCAACCGTTACTGTATTTTGCCCTGAAAACGAGATGATAAGCGCTTTCAAATGTAATAATTGAATTCTAAAAGAAAATAAAATAGTGATTAATCAGAAAATTTAGATTAAAATATTTATTCCGATATAGAGAAAATATATTCTATTTACTTTTATAATATAACATATTGGGAATAAAAATACAAAATGAAATAATGTGACACTTCAGTGAAATAGAAAATAGCCAGCACCATAGGAGGGTGCTGACTAGAGGTGTATTATTTAACAAAGCGCTTTTCGATGTCATCTAGTAATAGGTTAGCAGCAATTACACCGCCAGCTGTATTCCAAATAACATCGTCGACTTTGTATGCTTTACCATTCTTTACGGCATTTAAATTTTTAAATAGAGGATCGTTTATATATTCTTTTTCTAGTTCAGATCCTTTTTTCTCATTTCCTTTATCGAATGTGAAGTAGAATAATACGTCACCATCCATAGCAGAAATACGCTCTTTAGATACGTTACGCTCTGCAAAATCATCTTTGTTTTGATCTCCAGGACGTTTAAATCCAAGTTCTTTTAAAATAACACCAGAGAATGTATCGCCATGATAAATACGAACATCACCAGGCATGAAACGAACCATAGAGATTTCTTGATTTACTTTATCGCCAAGTTTGCCTTTTAAATCTTTCATACGTGATTCGTAATCAGCTACAACTTTTTGACCTTCTTTTTCTTTATTTAATGCTTTTGCATAAAATTTGAAGTTATCTTTCCATTCACCACGTAATGTTTCTGAGAACACAGTAGGTGCAATTGCTTTTAATTGTTCGTACACTTTTTCGTGGCGCATTTTGTTACCGATAATTAAGTCTGGTTTTAAAGAAGCGATTGTTTCAACGTTAACTTGTCCTTCATCACCAACAACTTTTACATCTTTCATTTTATCCTTAATATGTGGATACCATGGGTCACCAGTCCAAGACTTTACAGCACCAACTGGTTTCACACCTAATTCAAGTAAAGCTTCAGTTCCTTCATTTGTTAAGATAACTACACGTTTTGGATTAGCAGGAACTTCTGTTTTACCCATTGCATGTTCTACAGTAACCACTTCTTTTTTATTATCTTCTTTTGTAGATTCTTCTTTGTTATTTGATTTTCCACAAGCGCTTAAAAGCATTGAAAATGCTAGTAAAAATACAAATACTGTAAACGATTTCTTCCGCATGAAATTCATTATGTACCCCCTATATGTTGAGAATATTTTTCAATAGCAAGCATGATATTAAGCCTTTATCTTTTGATTGTCAATACATATGGGTGAAAATAATTCTCATTTCCGTTGACAATGAGAATTAAGTTGAAATACACTAACAACGTATCATTATACATTGAAGGGGAAACGCTGCATGTTATTAAAAACAAATCGAGCAAAATGGATTGGATTATTTGTTGGAATCATTGCAGTCGTTATTTGTATTTGGGGAAGTATTATTTTCGGATATACAAATACGAGTTGGAAACTAGCATTGGATGCTTTTTTCCATTTTAACGGTTCCAATGAACATATTATTATTCAAAATGTACGTCTGCCTAGGGCGTTAATTGCAGCTAGTGTTGGTGCTAGTTTAGCCATTGCTGGTTGTCTTATGCAAACTTTAACTAAGAATCCACTTGCTTCTCCAGATTTTATTGGATTAAATTCAGGTGCTGCGTTCTTTATAGTTGTAGCAATTGTAATCTTTTCAGTAACATCATTATCAGCTTTCACATGGATTGCCTTTTTAGGAGCGGCGGTTGCAGCTGTACTTGTATTTGCTTCTAGTTCTTTAGGAAAAGAAGGGACTACTCCTCTTAAGTTAACGTTAGCAGGGGTCGCAATTAGTGCATTATTTTCATCATTAACACAAGGATTACTTGTGTTAAATGAAAAAGCACTTGAAGAGGTATTATTTTGGCTTGCTGGATCTGTGCAAGGGAGAAAGTTAGAAATTTTACAATCTGTATTCCCATATTTATTAATAGGATGGATTGCATCTCTTATGATGGCAGGGAAAGTAAATACATTGATGATGGGAGAAGACGTCGCGAAAGGACTTGGACAACGAACAATTTTAATGAAATCATTCGTGTTACTTATTATTGTACTGTTGTCTGGTGGTTCAGTTGCGGTTGCTGGCCCAATTGGATTTATTGGAATTATTACTCCGCATTTTGCGAGATTTCTTGTTGGAGTTGACCACAGATGGAGAGTGCCTTATAGCGGATTGTTAGGTGCAATACTACTAATATTGGCTGATATAGCAGCAAGATATGTCATTATGCCACAAGAAGTACCAGTAGGAGTTATGACAGCATTTATTGGAGCTCCATTCTTTATTTATATTGCACGTAAGAGAGGGCTTAGCAAATGAAGAAATATATTCCGTTTCGTATAGGAAAAGGTGAGCTCTCGTTTTTAATGTATAAACGAGCTTGTCTCGTCTTGTTAAGTTTACTAGTTGTTTTAATAGGATTATTCTTTGCGAGCGCAGGTATGGGAGACATGAAAATTGCTCCTTATGACGTATGGCAAGCAATTACCGGAAATGGCGATGCAATGTCAAATATGGTTGTAAATAAGTTTCGTATGCCACGTATTTTAATTGCTATCCTCGTAGGAATTGCGCTTGCGGTAGCGGGCTGTATTTTACAAGGGCTCGTTCGAAATCCACTTGCTTCTCCTGATATCATCGGGATTACGGGCGGGGCAAGTGTCGCAGTTGTATTATTTTTAGCGCTATTTAGTGATAAAAATAATGCGCTAACTGTAAGCATTCATTATATGCCGTTAGCAGCTTTTGCAGGAGCAACGATTGTAGCGGTTTTTGTATACTTATTTGCATGGAAAAATGATGGATTATCACCAATTATTCTCGTTTTAATTGGTGTTGGATTTTGGGCATTAACGAAGGCGGCAACAACATTATTTATGTTGTTAGCACCAATTTATCAAGCGAGCCAAGCGAATGTATGGATTACGGGTACCGTTTATGGCTCTTCTTGGCAAAATGTTATGGTACTTGCACCGTGGGTTCTCATTTTAACAGTAATATCATTTATAGCTGCTAGACATTTAAATGCGCAAGAGCTAGGGGATGATATTGCGGTAGGACTTGGTGTTCCTTTAACGAAGTCACGCGTATTCATGTTATTACTTAGTACGGCTTTAATTGGGGGAGCAGTTGCCTTCGCCGGAGGGATTGGATTTGTCGGTTTAATGGCACCTCATATTTCACGAAGGCTAGTTGGTTCTTTATACGGTGCATTGCTCCCAGTTGCAGCTATTGTCGGTGCAATTCTAGTACTTGCTGCAGATTTAATAGGGCGTACAATTTTCACACCACTTGAAATTCCAGCAGGGGTATTTACATCAGCAATTGGTGCACCTTATTTTATTTATTTACTTTATAAAAGTCGGAATTCATAAAGGGAGATGAATATGCAAAAAGCATTGGAGACGAAACGCTTGACGTTGTCTTATGGTGAAACAATTATTATTGATGAGTTGAATTTAGAAATTCCAAAAGGTGAAATTACAATCTTTATCGGTTCCAACGGTTGCGGGAAATCAACTTTATTACGTTCACTAGCTAGATTATTAAAGCCAACAACTGGTGACATTTTGTTAGATAATCAAGCTATTCAAAGTATGCAAACGAAGCAAATTGCTCGTCAAATGGCAATTTTACCGCAAGGACCGCAAGCACCAGAAGGGCTTACAGTATTGCAACTTGTAAAACAAGGACGCTATCCATATCAAACATGGCTGAAACAGTGGTCAGAAAAAGATGAGGAAATGGTACAGAAGGCACTTGCAGCAACAGGTATGACAGAATTTGCTGAGCGTGATGTGCATGCTCTTTCAGGTGGGCAGCGTCAACGTGCTTGGATCGCAATGACACTTGCACAAGATACAGATATCATTTTACTGGATGAGCCAACTACATACTTAGATATGACTCACCAAATTGAAGTGCTAGATTTATTATTCGAATTAAATGAAACAGAACAAAGAACAATTGTTATGGTATTACATGATCTGAATTTAGCATGCCGCTATGCAGATAACATTGTAGCAATTCAAGATAAACAAATATATGCACAAGGTAAACCTGAAGAAGTGGTAGATGAGAAACTAGTACGTGATGTATTCCGAATGGAGTGTCAAATTAGTACGGATCCGTTGTTTGGAACACCGCTTTGTATCCCTCACGGAAGAGGAAGACGTGTAGTTAAAGAAGTTGCTCAGGCAATGAGATAAAAAAACGATGAGTGATTCATCGTTTTTTTTATTTGGTACAAGAAAATAAGAGGAAGAGAGGAATACGTAAGCGACGTTTATACTCTTCTTCATCTTGAAAATAGGTTGGATTTGGTGTAGCTTCTTTTAATGATGTAATGGTAAATCCGGCTTGCTGTAATAATGTGAAATACTCTTCCGTTGTACGATGATATTTAATAACTTCTTGGTCAATCCATGGTTCAACCCGTTTGCCTAGTTTAAAGTAATCATCGACGAGCCAAATCGTTCTTTTACCACTTGTTTGTAAGCTTTCAAATGAAGAAGTAATAACGGGATGTTGAACGCTAAAGGTAAAGGTGCCATTTGTTTTTAAAGTTTGAAATACATTTTGAAAAATAGTATCAAGATGTTCAATATAATGTAAGGCGAGTCTAGATGTTACTAAATCAAAAGTGGAAGAGGGGTAGGTATAATCTTTGAGGTTTAAAAAATGAACAGATCCATTTTTATTTTCTAGTTGTTTTTTAGCTTTTTCATACATAAGTTCGGAGCCTTCAATGCCGGTATAAGAGTAGCATCCCTTCTCTAATAATTCCGCACCAAACTTAGCATCACCACAGCCTAAATCGAGAATTTGTTTTCCTTGTACATGACCAATGAGCTGAAAGAATACTGGTTTTTCAATGGATTCATTTGGGCTATTTTCTCGGTATCTTCGTTTCATATATTGTTCGAAAAATGCTGTGTTATTGTATACATCAGATTCTGTAAATGCCATGTTTGAAACCTCCCGAAATATTTTTTTAATTCTATCAAATATGAAAAGTAAATGATAGATTTATTGTAATGAATCATATATAATCTAGAATTGTAAGCGGTTACTTTAAACTATTTTTCTATAATAAATTCTGAAAACGTGTTAAGCTAGTAGAGGGATTATTAGAACTATTAAGACAATAATCCGCTTACATGAACGATGGGAGGCTTCACGATGTCTAGTAAAACACTTGCGAAATTTTTAGAAGAAAATTTAGAGGATTTAAAATCAAAGGGGCTTTATAACGTAATTGATCCGCTTGAGAGTTCAAATGGACCGATCATTACAATTGGCGGAAAAGAATATATTAACTTATCTTCAAACAACTATCTGGGATTAGCAACAGATAGCCGTTTGCAAGAAGCAGCAATTGGTGCTATTCATAAGTACGGTGTTGGAGCAGGGGCTGTTCGTACAATTAACGGTACTTTAGATTTGCATATTAAGTTAGAAGAAACAATTGCAAAGTTTAAACATACAGAAGCAGCAATTGCTTATCAATCAGGATTTAACTGTAATATGGCAGCGATTTCAGCTGTTATGGATAAAAATGATGCGATTCTTTCAGACGAATTAAATCATGCATCTATTATTGACGGTAGTCGTTTATCAAAAGCAAAAATTATTGTTTATAAACATTCTGATATGGAAGATTTACGCCAAAAAGCAATCGCGGCGAAAGAATCAGGTCTTTACAATAAATTAATGGTAATTACAGATGGTGTCTTTTCGATGGATGGAGATGTTGCAAAACTACCAGAAATTGTTGAGATTGCAGAAGAGTTAGATTTAATGACATACGTAGATGATGCACACGGTTCAGGTGTACTTGGAAAAGGTGCAGGAACTGTAAAGCACTTCGGTCTTTCTGATAAAGTTGATTTCCAAATTGGTACATTATCAAAAGCAATTGGGGTAATTGGTGGATATGTAGCAGGGAAACAAAACTTAATTGACTGGTTAAAAGTTCGTTCACGTCCATTCTTATTCTCTACAGCATTAACACCAGCTGATGCAGCAGCTTGCATGAGATCAATTGAAATCTTAATGGAAAGCACAGAGTTACACGATCGCTTATGGGAAAATGGCCGCTACTTGAAACAAGGATTAAAAGAACTTGGCTTTAACATTGGGGAAAGTGAAACGCCAATTACACCTTGTATCATTGGGGACGAAGTATTAACACAAGAATTTAGTAAACGTCTAAATGAAGAAGGTGTATACGCAAAATCTATCGTGTTCCCAACTGTAGCAAAAGGAACAGGGCGCGTTCGTAATATGCCTACAGCAGCTCATACGAAAGAAATGTTAGATGAAGCAATTCTTAAGTATGAAAAAGTAGGAAAAGAAATGGGCATCATTTAAGTAACGACATCTTTTGAATAGCTTGCAAATGAGGAGTGGGGAAAATGAAAAAAATTCTAGTAACCGGTTCTTTAGGGCAAATTGGTTCTGAACTAGTAATGAAACTTCGTGATGTATACGGCGCATCAAATGTTATTGCAACAGATATTCGTGAAACAGATAGTGAAGTAGTAACGTCTGGTCCATTTGAAACGTTAGATGTAACAGATGGACAAAAACTACATGATATCGCAAAGCGTAATGAAGTAGATACAATTATTCATTTAGCAGCTTTACTTTCAGCAACAGCAGAAAAAAATCCGTTATTTGCATGGAATTTAAATATGGGTGGACTTGTAAATGCTCTAGAAGCAGCTCGTGAATTAAACTGTAAGTTCTTCACGCCAAGTTCTATCGGTGCATTTGGTCCATCAACGCCAAAAGATAATACACCGCAAGATACAATTCAGCGTCCTACTACGATGTATGGGGTAAACAAAGTGGCAGGAGAATTACTGTGTGATTATTATCATCAAAAATTTGGCGTAGATACGCGCGGTGTCCGTTTCCCAGGTTTAATTTCTTACGTAGCGCCTCCAGGAGGCGGAACGACTGATTATGCAGTTGAAATTTATTATGAGGCGATTAAAAAAGGTGCATACACCTCATACATTGCTGAAGGAACATATATGGACATGATGTATATGCCTGATGCTTTACAAGCGATCATTTCATTAATGGAAGCTGATCCAAGTAAGCTAGTGCATAGAAATGCATTTAACATTACAGCAATGAGCTTCGAGCCAGAGCAAATTGCAGCGTCAATTCGTAAACACATTCCGACGTTTACAATGGATTATGCAGTAGATCCAGCTCGTCAAACAATCGCTGATAGCTGGCCAAACTCTATTGATGCAACAGCAGCAATGAAAGAGTGGGGCTTTAAAGCAGAATACGATTTAGACAAAATGACAACTGACATGCTGGCTAAGTTAAAAAAAAAGCTCACAGCTGAGTTAGTGATGAATTAATAGGAAGAGTCGATTCTTAGGAATCGGCTCTTCCTCATTTTTGGAAGGAGAGAAGTCTTATGCAAAGAGTTGATGTCGTATATGCACTAATACATGACGAAGAAACAGATAAAATATTAATGGTACATAATGTAGAACAAAACGTTTGGTCATTGCCAGGTGGGGCTGTGGAAAAAGGTGAAATATTAGAGGAAGCACTAATAAGAGAAGTGAAAGAAGAGACAGGTTTAACTGCTACGTTAGGTGGACTTGTTGCGATCAATGAAAAATTCTTTGAAGAATCAGGGAATCATGCGCTATTCTTTACATTCCGAGCGAATGTAGAAAAAGGTGAACTTATTGCGGAAGATGAAGGTGAAATTTCTGCAGTAGAGTGGGTGGATCGAACAATTGCGAATGAGCGCTTCCCCTACTATGACGGAGGATTTGAATATTTGTTAGAAGTAGCCATTCCATACAAGTTTCAACCAGAAACAAAGTAATTGAACGAAAAAACAGGAGCCACAAGGCTCCTATTTTCTATTCAATCGTCTTCAGTAATAATTTTTTCAGTAATGGTTTAATCTTCAGTCGTAAATCTTCAGCGTGATTTGCAACTAAGAAGTGATGGTTATAAATGTTTTTCATCAATTGATAAGTTGCTTCTTTCGCTTCGCCTTCTTCGATGAAGATACCGATTACTTCCATACCACTTTTACGCGCGAGTTTAACAGCTTCATGCGTATCTAAAATTCCGTCTTGTTGATAGTCTAGCGCAGAAGGCTCACCGTCTGTGAAGACTAGTAAGAATTTATGTTTCACAGGTCTTTTGGCAAGCTTTTCAGAAACGATACGAATAATATATCCGTCGCGGTTATCTTCTTCTTCACGAAGTTGCATAATTTCTGGACCAACGTTTGGTAACGTTGAGTTTTTATAATTTACAACTTCATGGATAACGTTCGGCTTATCTTCAGGTTTAGCGCTAGAGGCATCTTCCCAAAATCCGCTAATAGCGTGCGGGATTTTTAAAGATTTTAAAGCTTCATGGAATAGTACAACACTCTTCTTCGTTTCTTCCATTTTGTTATACATAGAACCAGAACAGTCAACTAATAGTTGGAATGCAACGTCGAGCTCTTGTGATTCTTGCCCTTTTTTATAAAACATGCGAGGCTGCTTTTCAGTATAAATACGAAGGAATTTCTTACGAAGTCTTCCGTAATATTTATCACTATTTGCATTCGTTTTATTTTCAATCGTTTTTTCGATAATTTTCTTTAATTCTTTTACATCTTTATTAACGACTGATTTGAAAGCTTGGTAATCCTTTTTCTCATCAGGATTTGGTTTACGTGCTTCTTTAAATGTATGAGAAGCGCCAGTGTTATATTTACCATATGCACCATCATTTTGACTAGAAGCGTGTGAAGCCCTTGCTTCTTCTGTATCAGCGCCATCAAAGTTGGATTGTGTACTTTTTTGAGAAGTACCTTGTACAGAACCAAGTGCTTGGTCGCCATCTTCTGATTCACGAGCAGTATCGCCCATCATGTTTGTTTTTGTTCCGCTTTCTAATTCAAAGCGTAAAAAGTTCTCGTTTTCGTTATTTTTATTTTCACGATGCCATGTGGAGAAACTTTCATCCATTTTGTTTTTATTTTCATCGTCATCTATAAGCTGCGTATCATCATTTGCTAAATCTTCGACGCGACAGTTCTTTTCGTCTGCAAGAACAGATAAATAAAGCGGTGCATGTCCGAAATAGTTGTTAAGCATATCACTTTCAAGAAGCTCCTCTAAGCGGTAGCGAATTTTCTCAACGATATACATAATATCTTCCGTATTACGAGCTTGGAATGTTTCATGCAAAATAGCTTCAATTTGTTCGAAATATTCATTATTAAACATTTCATATTTATCGCTCGTTAATGAAAGATAGCATAGGCAAAATAGACGATCACCGTGATAGTTACGAACGCGATTGATTTCATTTTGTGAGCTAAAGTAATTGCGATACATTTCTTTTCTTCTTTTAAAAACATGCTTCGTGCCAGGACGTAAGTTCTTTACAATTTCCTCAACGCGTAAATCTTCTAATAGAACAAATAATTGTGTTAAAAACTTTTTTAGGGGCGATTCTTGCAATTCAATCGCATAAGAACGAATTAAAGTCATGTCCGAGTAATGTTTATTACCAAGTGCTTTTAAGAACACTTCGCTTTTTAATCCGATTACTGTATCTTCTTCTTTTCGATCATCCCAAAAGTGACTAATGACAACTTTCTTTTCAATTTCGTCGTAGTATGCTTTATAGCCATATTCAAGATAGGCATCGTCTTCTTTTAGAAGGGCATACATTAAGTTTTCCATTTGTAGAAACAGCGACGCATCAATTTTTTTGTCACTAAAAATTTGTCTCATAAATTATCCCTCAAAGAAATAACTTTCTGCTAATTCACGGACAGTCATTTGTTCTGTTTCATCATTAAGTTTTGCAATTATGCTTCGTTCAATCGCTCGCATAACAGGAATATATACACCTAAATCACATGCGTCGATAATACCACGAATACTTGCTGCTTCTTCACTTACACGTCCATCGCGAGCTAAAGGCATAAGGTCGCTTGCAAATGCAACAAACTTTTCAATTGTTGCAACATCATTTAATTTTGATTCTGCTAATAATAGTTCTTTTAATGTATCACCTTGAATGTAAGGAACTTCAATAATAACGAAACGGTTTTTTAACGCTTCATTTAGTTCACTTGTTCCAACGTAACCTTCGTTAATCGCAGCAATTACACGGTATTCTTCATCACCGTATACAACCTCTTGTGTAAATGGGTTTGTAATCATTTTACGGTAATCTAATGCGCCGTGAAGAAGTGGTAACGTTTCAGGTTTTGCCATATTGATTTCGTCAATATATAGGAAGTGACCGTTCTTCATTGCTTTCATAAGAGGACCGTTAACGAATGAAACTTCAGATGCACCATCTTTCGTTTGTAGTGTGTTGTATCCTAAAATACCCTCTACATCTAAGTCGACAGAGCAGTTAATGCTATGCATTGGTTTTTGGAATAAAGAAGAAAGAGTTTCCGCTAGTACTGTTTTACCACTACCAGTCGGTCCTTTTAATAGAATATTCTTGCCAAGAAGAAGTGCTGTAATCGCATCTTCAATAATGCTATTATCAGACGCTTTATATATTTTCGTTCCCATTAAATGTGCATTTTCACCAGCTTCTTGCTTATTCTTTTCATGAATCGTAGAAAGCTGTTGTTTTAAATCAGCATGTATATGAAATTGTTCTAACATGTATTTCCCACCTAACATTATTTTCATAAAGTAATACATCTTATGATAACTTGTTTTAATATGGTATGCAAAGAAAAGGAAGGAGGATAAAGGGAAAAGAAAAAGCAATCAAGATGAAGTTGATTGCCTACAGTAAAGGAGAAATGAGCCTCATGAAAGACTCCAATATGCGTTTTTTTATACTTCTTTTTTGGAAAGAGTTCCATTTAATTTCAGTTGAATGTTTAAAATCTTCTTCAAAATCACGTTTAATGTCGTGAACTGTTTTTGATTCATAAAGCACGCTAATAATTTCGTAATTCAATTCAAAGCTACGTACATCCATGTTCGCTGTTCCAATAGTTGCAATTGTATCATCAACGAGTACAATTTTTGCATGCATAAAACCATCTTTATAACTGTAAATAGAAGCACCAGCTTTTAAAAGCGGAGTGAAATAGGATTGAGATGCTTGATCACTAATGATGCTATCACTTTTACCTGGATATAAAATCCGTACATCTATTCCGGCAATTGCACTTAAGCGTAATAATGTTAAAGTTTCTTGATCTGGAATAAAGTAGGGTGTAGCGATCCAAATGGATTTTTTTGCAGAGCCCATAACAGCTAATAATGTATTACGAATACTTTTATCATCGGAGCTTGGTCCGCTTGCTACGATTTGAACAGCACCTTCTGCATTTGAAATCTCTTTACCTGGGAAGTATTGTCTATTCATGAATTGATCCCAGGAATAAGTATTTAAACCACTAGAGGCATAGAGCCAGTCTTCTAGAAAGATTGCTTGTAATTTATATAATGCTTTTCCTTCTATTTTTAAATGACTATCACGCCAAACAGGAAATTTCTTGGAACGGCCAAGATATTCATCACCGACATTGAGTCCTCCGGTAAAACCAATTTCGCCATCTACAATAACAATTTTTCGATGGTTACGATAATTGACAGTTTCAAGTAACCAAGCTGAAAAAATAGGGTCAAATTCTACAATTTCAATCCCAGCTTCTTTCATAGGTTGTAAAAATCGTCTTCTTAACGTATTACTTCCAAGGCCATCATAAAGGAAGCGTACAATAACACCATCTTTTGCTTTTTGTATTAAAGCATCTCGAACTTTTGTACCAATTTCATCAGATTTATAAATGTAGTATTGAATATGTATATGATGTTTTGCTTGCTCTATAGCTCGCAAAATTTCTGAAAATGTTTGATCTCCGTTTGTTAAAAGTTTTGTAGTTGTTCTATCTGCGGCAGGACCGCCTCCAAATTTTTGTATGACTTCTGTTAAATGTATGGAACGTTCATTTAGTGGGACTGTGAGTAATAACTCTAGTCTTCTTCCTTCTAATATTTCACGGAATAATTTTCTTTGTTCTTCTGAACGATGGAGATGTTTTTTTCTTCTCCAGCGGCTGCGTCCGAAAATAGCGTATAAAAGCACACCTATAATAGGAAGAAGTGCTAATACTAAAAACCATGCTAATGTACTTTGTGGAGATCTATTTTCTATAAAAATAACGAATGAAATTCCTACGATTGTGATGGACCATAGAGCACCGACAAATGTATATAACGAGATATACGATGTATTTAATAGGAACAGAACGATAGATACAATTGTAAATATTAATAGTAATTGAACGATAGGCTTCTTCATTTCTATATAATTCCCCTAATCTTTTTTCAATATAGACTTCTTAAATAGAAGATGTAATATGACATCTTTATTATAAGGTGTTTTGCTTTTTTTACAAAATATAGACATTTCACCTATACTTTCCGCATTTGTCCTACATACAGTGTACTATCCCATTTTTTATCCCACTCTTAACGCATATGAAAATGAAAAAATCGAAAAGGAGCGGAGAAACATGAATTATATAGAAAATAATGGATTGTATTATCGAAATCATCATGGAGGACACAATCATGGTGGGCACAATCATAACGGTGGACATCATCACCATGGAGGACACAATCACTATGATCACCATCATCATCACGGAGGCGGATGGGGCTGGGG
>NZ_QOSA01000010.1:306039-306507 GCF_008368795.1 Bacillus sp. BF2-3 | reverse complement strand
CCGCAAGTGAAAAAAGAAAACGTAGGGAATATAGTGTCACCGCAAGTGAAAAAAGAAAACGTAGGGAATATAGTATCGCCAAATGTATCGAAAGAAAATGTAGTTATTCCACAAGTCATACCGCCAAATATTCAAATGCCAAATATTCAAATGCCAATCATGGATAACAACCAACCACCGAATATAATGCCAATCATGGATAACAACCAGCCACCGAATATAATGCCAATCATGGATAACAGCCAGCCACCGAATATAATGCCAATTATGGATAACAACCAGCCACCGAATATAATGCCAATTATGGATAACAACCAGCCGCCGAATATAATGCCGATTATGGATAACAATCAAATGCCGAATATGATGCCGATCATGGATAACAATCAAATGCCGAATATGATGCCGATTATGGATAACAATCAAATGCCGAATATGATGCCGATTATGGATAACAATCAAATGCCG